>NZ_CAKJTP010000027.1:16234-26047 GCF_917627335.1 Protofrankia sp. CiT1
CTTAGTGCGCGTTCACGGCTGTGGGCGCGGCTGCGGCCGCTGGCGCGGGACGCCGGTGTTGTCAGCGCATCCGGGCTGCTCTTCGTGGTATTGATTCCAGACGGACTAGGCTGGTTACGTTCAGCGGCTACGCCTGCCGCTGGACTCACCCTGTACGCACCGACTGTCGGCCTCGCCGACGCTCTCACAAAACTGAACAACGTCACCAGCATGAAGATCAATTTTTCCCAGGCGCTGAACCTGACCCGAACCGCCGGCATCGTGCTCACCGCCGGGGTGATGCTGCGGCTGCTGGCGACCATCCGCGGGCGGGACCTCACCGCCACTGTCGGCTGGGGCCTGCTGACGCTGGCGATTCTCGGTCCCGTCCTCTACCCGTGGTACCTGGCCTGGGGGCTCATACCACTCGCGATGGCCGCTGACCGGGCCCGCACCAGCGCGCTCGGCGCGGTGTCGGCGGTCGGCGCGTTTCTCGCCCTTCCGCACTGCGAACTTCTGTTTGCCGACCTGCCCGGCGCCACGCCGTGGCTGCAGCGCCAGGCACCGTTCATCGCCATCAGCACTCTCGGCCTTGTTCTGATCTCTGTGGTCATCCTCACCCGACGGCGGGAGGGGTGGTCCACGACGGCTCTCAAGCGCTGACCCCCACGGCTGCTCGCGGCCGCGGGGGTCAGTCAGGATCCGGTCAGGACGGACGAACACGGGAAAGGGGGACAGCATGCGCGCGCGCCCGAACATGGCCACGATCCTGCTCGGAGCCAGCCTGCTCGGTCTGCTCGCGCTGCTCGCCCTCGGAACCCGGATCGATCTGGCGGTGTACCGGCTGGGCGGCGACGCGTTCCTGCACGGGCTGCCCTTGTACGACCAGATCATGCCGGGCACCGGCCTGCCCTTCACTTATCCGCCGTTCGCCGCGTTGCTCTTCGGTCCGCTCGCGGTCCTGCCGAAACCGGCGGCCCAGCTCATCTGGGCAGTCACCCTGCTGGCGTGCCTGGCTGCGCTGACCCGCCAGGTGCTCGCCGTGGCCCGGACCGGCCTGCTCACGTCCCGCCCGCTGCCGTTGGCGGTATTGGCCGCGGGCGTACTGGCCACCGAGCCGATCCGCAGCAACCTCGCCTATGGCCAGATCAACATTCCACTCATGCTGTTGATCATTATCGACCTGCGCCGCAGATCCGGGCCACTGCCCGCGGGCATACTGATCGGTATCGCCGGGGCGGTGAAGCTCACCCCACTGATCTTCATTCCCTACCTCCTCTGCACGGGAAGACGCCGGGACGCGGGCTGGGCCGCGCTCTCCTTCAGCGCCTGCTCCGCGCTCGCGGCCCTGGCCACACCCACTGACTCGGCGCGTTTCTGGACCCGGCTGGCACTCGACCCGTCCCACGTCGGTGGGGTCGCGTACGCGGGCAACCAGTCGCTGGCCGGGGTCGCGACCCGGCTCGCCGGTCATGCCATACACGATGAGACCTGGTTTCGGCTCGTGACACTGAGCACCGCGGCCGCCGGCATCGGACTGGCGGTGGCGGCCACCCGCCGCCATGAGCCCCTGCTCGGCTGGACGGTGTGCGGCATCACCGGACTGCTCGTCTCGCCGATCTCCTGGACCCACCACTGGCTGTGGGCACTGCCCGCCCTGGCCTGGCTGGCCGGCCCGGCCCGGCCGCGCGGGGGACGGTTCGCCGCACTCGGCGGCTTCGCCCTGCTCGTCCTCGCCCCGATGTGGTGGCTGCCGTACGAACATAACCGCGAGTACTCCTGGCATGGCTGGCAGCTGCTGATCGGGAACTCCTACACGATCGCGGCTGTCCTCTTCCTCCTCACGGTTCTCGGCCACCTCCTGCTCAGCCGTCCGGCCGCTGCCAGCACGGCCGCCGACGGCACGATTCCCGACCAGCCGGCCGGGCCGCTCATGCGGCCGGCGGCGGATCAGATAGTGGCAGGCCGCGCGGTCGGCAGCGCCGAGCGGACCGCGCTGGCCCAGCCAGAGCCAAACCCGCCATCCTCCACGACGACATTGTCGTAACCGGGCAGCAACGCGACGAGATCGCTGTGACGCAGCGCGTTCGCGACGAGGTGCATGCGCCCGACCTGGCCGGCCATGACCAGATCGCTGGCGGAATCGCCGATCGCGATCGCCTGCTCCGGCCGGAGCCCGCGACGGGCCAGGTCGAAGGCCACCGCGGCCCCCTTGCTGACGCCCTCGGGAACAAGATGGTAAATGTGGGGAACATCATCCAGAGTGGGCATGACGGCCCGCGAGATGATGCCGTTGTCGCGGATGGTCAACCAGTCAAAGCCCTCCGCCACAAGCCATGCGTTCACCTCGGCCACCTCGATGTTGCCCCGCAGCATGACGTCAACCTCGCGGCCGGGGTGCCAGGGACGATACGCCTCCAGACGCCCCGGATACCGTTCGATCAGCGCGGTGAGGAGCGGATCCGGAATCCGGTCAAGATCGTCAGGCATGGCTCCGCGCAGGATCCGGCTGCCCCGCCCGTGGTCCCAGCCGACGATCGCGCCGAGTTCGGCTATGAAACCGTCCGCGCCGAAAATCGCGCTGGCCTCGACAAGCTGCGGTCGGGTCCGGCCACTGACCAGCACCAGCGCGATGCCCGCCCGGTGCAGGCCGATAAGGGCGTGCGCCGGATCAAGGGTGGTGGAGTGATCCTCGTTCTGGAAGAAGCACCCGGACGGCCCGACCATGGTCCCATCAAGATCGGTATACACGACCCGGATGCCCATCAGCGATATCCTCCCGCTCACGCCGCCGGTAACCTGCTCCCGGCGTCAGCGACCTTCTCACGCCGTCGGCGACGGGTGATCTTCTACGGCACGTCGCCGACGAGACGTCCGGCGAGCGGCATACTCCGCAACTGTGATCATCGGGGCACGCTCATGCACCGCGACGCTGTGGGTATGCGGCTCAAGCCCACCGTCGCAGCGGCGGAACTGGGTCAGCGTCTGTCCCGGGACCGGGCTGTGGACACCGAGCCGACTCCACGCCGTCTGGATGATCTCGGCTGCCATGCGTCCGAGAGCCTCGTCGGACTGATGACGGTGGATCTTTCGCCCGACCTCGACCTGTGCGATGGCATCCGCGCCCGCGACGGAGAAGACGTCCACCAGGTGGGCGAACTCGACTCCGTAGCCGGAGACGAACGGCAACCGCTCCAGGAGGGCACGGCGACCGGCGAACTCTCCCGCAAGCGGTTGGATCAGCCCGGCAAGGTGCGGCCAGTACATGTTGAGCAGGGGCCGCGCGACCAGCTCGGTGACCCGGCCACCGCCGCCGGGCAGCAGGCCGCCCAGCAGTGGCCGATCATAGGAGGCCTTGACGTAGGAGACCTCGGCGTCGGTCAGCAGCGGCCCTAACAGCCCCGTCACCACCTGGGCGTCGAAGTCCTCCAGGTCAGCGTCGATGAAGACCACGATGTCCCCGGAGGCCGCGTACAGGGACTTCCAGAGGGCTTCGCCCTTGCCCGCGATCCGCCCGTAACCGGCGAGGATCTCCTCCTCCGCAATCACCGCCGCACCCGCGGCGGCCGCCTCGGTCGCGGTCGCGTCGACCGACCCCGGATCGATGACAATGATCTCGTCCACCAGAGGCACCGCAACAACAAGATCACGATTGATCGCGGAGACGATCCGCCCCACGGTGGCGGCCTCGTTCAACGCGGGCAGCACCACACTGATCGTTTCCGCCTTCCGCGCCAGCAGACCGACGGGCGAGAAGTCACGCCCGTCATACGTCCGACGCTCGAACCAACGGTGCACATCACGCCGCACTCGGTCTACAGTACGGGGACAACTTCATCCGGCTCATCCAGAGGGGCAGAGGGACCGGCCCAGTGAAGCCCCGGCAACCACCCGCATCCGTGCGCGGCAGGTGCTAATTCCGTCCTGAGACGCAATGGGCTCTCGGGGAAGATGAGGAGTTTCACATATGACCATCGCGCCCGAGCGCCCCGCAACGATCGATCCGGAATCCGCCGCCAATCCGGCGATCTCCCTGGCCTGCCGTCACTGCGGCGCCAGATCCCCGCTCGCCCCGACGCACGTCTGTGTCGAGTGTTTCGCCCCGCTGGAAATCGCCTACGACGAGTCCCTGCTGCGCCGCGTCACCCGGGCTTCCATCGAGGCCGGTCCCGCCAACCTGTGGCGTTACGTCGGCCTCCTTCCCGCCGGCCACGATCCCGCGCACCGGGTCTCCCTCGGGGCTGGCTGGACACCACTGCGCCCGGCCCCGAGGCTTGCCGAGGAGCTCGGCATCCGAACGTTGTGGATCAAAGATGACAGCGCGAACCCCACCCACTCGTTCAAGGACAGGGTCGTCTCGGTGGCGCTGTCAGCCGCCCGTGAGCACGGGTTCACCACCGTCGCCTGTGCCTCCACCGGCAACCTCGCCCAGTCCGTGGCAGCACATGCCGCTTCCGCTGGACTACGTTCAGTAGTACTTATCCCGCATGACCTCGAGGACGGCAAGACCGTGTCAACCGCCGTCTACGGCGGCACCCTGGTTGCGATCGACGGCAACTACGACGACGTCAACCGTTTGTGCAGCGAACTTTCCGGCGAGTACGAGTGGGCGTTCGTCAATGTCAATGTGCGGCCCTTCTACGCGGAGGGCTCCAAGACGCTGGGCTACGAGGTCGCCGAGCAGCTCGGCTGGCGGCTGCCGGAGCAGGTCGTGGTGCCCATCGCCTCCGGGTCGCTGTTGACCAAGATTGACAAGGCCTTCGGTGAGTTCGGCCGCCTCGGCCTGGTGGAACCGACGCCGTACCGGGTCTTCGGCGCCCAGGCTGCGGGCTGCAATCCGGTTGCCGCGGCCTTTGCCCGCGGAGCTGACACAGTGGCCCCGGTGAAACCGTCGACGATCGCCAAGTCGCTGTCGATCGGCAACCCCGCGGACGGCCCGTACGCGCTTGACGTGGCCCGGCGGACGGGCGGTGCGATCACCGACGCCACCGACCCCGAGATCGTCGACGGCATCCGGCTGCTCGCCCGCACCGAGGGCGTCTTCGGTGAGACCGCCGGCGGCGTCACCGTCGCCTGCCTGCGGCGGCTGTTGCGTGAGGGGCTGCTCGACCCCGATGCCGAGACCGTCATCTTCAACACCGGGGACGGCCTGAAGACCCTCGATCCGCTCATGTCGCAGGGCCGGCCGACCGCGACCATCCGCCCGTCACTGATCGCGTTCGAAGCAGCCGGCCTTGGTGACTGAGGAACCTGGGGCGCCGCCGGTTGCGGCTGACAAGCCTGGGCTACGTGGAACGGTTGCAGCCGTTAACCGCGGCCTTGGACAACGCGCGGCAACATGGGATGGCCTACAAGCCGAGCCCGACTGAGCGCGACCTACAAGTATCGAGTGGTCAAGGCCGCCGCCGCCCGCTGCTTCCGCCGGCTGCCTCGCAGGTCCAACAACGCTGACACCCGGCCATCAACCGCCTCGTCGACGACCCCAGAGCATCTGAGACCACAGCGCTCGAAGGCCACCCCGGAACGTTACGGATCAGGATCGCAGACTGCCGCGTGATCTATGAAATGCAGGATGATGTCCTTGTTGTCCTCATCGTTCGTGTTGCACATCGTCGCGAGGTCTACTGTCGGACCTGACGCTCCGCATCCATAACAGGCTGCAGAGCGCCTGGCAGGCAAGGTCGGTCGGCCTACGATGTGGATCCAGCGGCGGTCGGGCTAACATGTGCACCCTACACGAACAAATGTTCGACTTTGGGGGCGTTTCGGACTATCGTTGATCTATGCAGAGCGCCACCGCCACCGACCCAGCCCGAGAGCATCCAATGCTCGCCGGGCTGGACGCGGTCGCCACTGGTGTGGACGCCCTGACGCAGGCGACAGTCTGGTCGCTGTCCGACGCCGAGCTGCTCACCGCATGAATCCCCCCGGCCTGGATCGACCCGACCCGCACACCCCGACGCAGCCCCTACCGCCGCACGATCGACGGCAACCGGGACAGCACCGGAGAGGATCTCTTCGGCGGTGGTCCCTGACACCGGGTGGTGGAGGCATCGCGGCACCGAGGATTCGCCCGCGGTTCATGGGCCGTATGACAGCAGCCGGTCGGCCCCCGCCCGCGGCCCCGCGGCGGCACGCCGCGACAGGGGGCGAGCTTGCACTCACCCATCTCGAGTGCTAAACAGGAGCTGGCACTCACCAGCTCCGAGTGCCAAGGCTGAGCGACGAGGCCAGCTGGCCGTCCGTCGCGGGCGTCGTCTTGGCCAGGTCATTGAATAGCCATTCCCCTGGGAGGACCCCGACACCATGCCGAAGATCATTGCCTTCGATGAGGAGGCACGGCGCGGCCTGGAGCGCGGCATGAACCAGCTGGCCGACGCCGTAAAGGTCACGCTCGGCCCGAAGGGTCGCAACGTCGTTCTGGAGAAGAAGTGGGGCGTCCCCACAATCACCAACGACGGCGTGAGCATCGCCAAGGAGATCGAGCTCGAGGATCCGTACGAGAAGATCGGTGCGGAGCTCGTCAAGGAAGTCGCGAAGAAGACGAACGACGTCGCGGGTGATGGCACCACCACCGCGACCATTCTCGCCCAGGCGCTGGTCCGTGAGGGTCTGCGCAACGTGGCGGCCGGCGCGAACCCGCTGGGCCTGAAGAAGGGCATCGAGGTCGCGGTCGAACGCGTCTCGGAGGAGCTCTCCAAGCAGGCCAAGGAGGTCGAGACCAAGGAGCAGATCGCGTCCACCGCGTCCATCTCCGCGGGCGACCCCGCGATCGGCGCGCTGATCGCCGAGGCGCTGGACAAGGTCGGCAAGGAAGGCGTAGTCACCGTCGAGGAGAGCAACACCTTCGGTCTCGAGCTCGAGCTCACCGAGGGCATGCGCTTTGACAAGGGCTACATCTCGCCGTACTTCGTCACCGACGCCGACCGCCAGGAAGCCGTCCTCGACGACCCGTACGTGCTCATCGTCAACAGCAAGATCGCTGCGGTCAAGGACCTGCTCCCGCTGCTGGAGAAGGTCATGCAGGCCGGCAAGCCGCTGGCCATCATCTCCGAGGACGTCGAGGGTGAGGCCCTGGCCACCCTGGTCGTCAACAAGATCCGCGGTACCTTCAAGAGCGTCGCGGTGAAGGCCCCCGGCTTCGGTGACCGCCGCAAGGCCCTGCTCGGCGACATCGCCATCCTCACCGGTGGCCAGGTCATCTCCGAGGACGTCGGCCTCAAGCTGGAGAGCACCACGCTCGACCTGCTCGGCAAGGCCCGCAAGTTCGTCGTCACCAAGGACGAGACCACCATCGTCGAAGGCGCCGGCGACCCCGACCAGATCGCCGGTCGGGTCAGCCAGATCCGTGCCGAGATCGAGAAGTCGGACTCCGACTACGACCGCGAGAAGCTGCAGGAGCGGCTGGCCAAGCTCGCCGGTGGCGTCGCGGTCATCAAGGTCGGTGCCGCGACCGAGGTCGAACTGAAGGAGAAGAAGCACCGCATCGAGGACGCCGTCTCGAACGCGAAGGCCGCGGTCGAGGAGGGCATCGTCGCTGGCGGTGGCGTCGCGCTGCTCCAGGCGTCGGTCACGGCGTTCGAGAAGCTCGACCTGGCCGGGGACGAGGCAACCGGGGCGAACATCGTCCGGCTGGCTCTCGAGGCGCCGATCAAGCAGATCGCCTACAACAGCGGTCTCGAAGGCGGCGTCGTGGTCGACAAGGTCCGTCACCTGCCTGCCGGCCATGGCCTGAACGCGGCCACCGGTGAGTACGTCGACCTGATCGCCACCGGCATCATCGACCCGGCCAAGGTCACCCGTTCCGCGCTGCAGAACGCCGCGTCCATCGCCGGGCTGTTCCTTACCACCGAGGTCGTCATCGCCGACAAGCCGGAGAAGAACCCGGCCCCGGCGGTTCCCGGTGGCGGCGGTGACATGGACTTCTGAGTCCACGGTTCGAGGTTCGGCCCTCCGGTCTGAACTGGTCGTAAGCCAGCCGGTGGTGGGCGCAAAGGGGTGGTCCTGTTTCGGGGCCGCCCCTTTGCCATGGCACGATTAGCACATCAATCACCATGCGCGATGGGCGATTGCGACCGGCAAGACTTGTGGGAGTGTGCACAACATGACCCAGACCATGCCACCGGCCGGCTGGTACCCGGATCCCTCCGGCCAGCATCCTTTTCGCTACTGGGACGGCGGGTTATGGACCGACCAGGTGAGTAGCACCCAGCCGGGGGCGTCCGCTGGAGTGCCCCCACAGGGCTGGGGAAGTCCCCAGGGTTACCAGCCGGAACCTGTCCGGACCAACTACACCCCGGATCGGATCCGGCGCCAAGTGCGGGAAGGGGCAGGCCTGAGCCCCGTCCACAGCGGACAGGGGACGCTCTTCACCGAACCGGTCCTCGTGGTCAACCAGAAGACCAAACTCATCGAGCTGACAAACGAGTACGCGGTGTTCGACCAGTCCGGTAACCAGATCGGATCGGTCGTCGAGGTCGGTCAGAGCACCATCAAGAAAGCGGTGCGATTCGTCAGCTCACTCGATCAGTTCTTCACCCACCGGCTCGAGGTCCGCGACAGCGCCGGAGTTCCGCAACTCGTCCTGACCAGGCCGGCGAAGCTCCTCAAATCGAGGGTGATCGTCTCTCGGCCGGACGGAGCCGAGATCGGTGACATCGTCCAACAGAACGTCTTCGGAAAGATCCGCTTTGCCCTGCAAAGCGCTGGCGCCCCTGTCGGCATGATCAAAGCAGAGAACTGGCGGGCGTGGAACTTCTCAATCGTCGACCACACCGACACCGAGATAGCCCGGGTGACCAAGACCTGGGAGGGCTTGGCCCGCACGATGTTCACGACCGCTGACAATTACGTGGTGCAGATCCACCGGCCGATCACCGACCCGCTGTGCAGTCTGGTGGTCGCCTCCGCGCTGACCATCGACACCGCGCTCAAGCAGGACTCCCGTGGTTTGGGCTGAGTCCGGATACCGGCGCCGGAGGTTTCGACAGCCGAGGCTGGAAGCGGCACCATTACTGGAGTGATCCAGCCTGGTTCCATGCCGCGCTCGCACCGCCCCACCATGGTGCTGCCCGCCCCACCGCTGACCGTCGCCGACCTCGACGAGCTCGGCCTTGAAGATCCTCGCTTCGAGCTCATCGACGGGATGTGCCTGATCCGCGCATGGCCGACACCGTTGGAGACCAGGGTAACCAAGCGTCTTGTCCGGCTGCTCATCGAGGCGACCCCCTCGCACATGCGCGTCCACACCCGGGGGGTCAGCCTTCGCGTTGAGCCCCGCAGCGAGATCGTGCCCGACATCATTGTGGCGGCAGCGGCTGACGACGACCGTCCCCGCCGCATCACCGATCTGCCACTGCTGGTCGTGGAAGTCGCCGAGATCAACAACCGTCGCTACGACCAAACCCTGAAATTCGACGTCTACCGTGACCGCGGTGTCCCCAGCTACTGGCTGGTCGACCCCGGCACCCCGAGTATCGACGCCTACGATCTTGTCAGCGGGGCCTACGTCCGGGCCGGGTCCGCGGTCGGGTCACAGGAACTCACCGTGACCAGCCCAGTTGCCTGCACGATCATTCCGGCAAGCCTGATCGACCCTCCACAACCAGAATGACGACTTGTCCAGATCATGTTGGCAGAGATCACATTGTCTCGGATCACCCGGACAAAAGACCAGACCGGACAAGAGACCAGAACTGACTCCAGGACGCATCTGATAGATGTTGGTCGATGCAGGCATCGACAGCAGGGATCCGCACGGACGCGAAGCGTTCGTGCGGGGGGCGAAGCGACCGAAGATCTATCAGACAGGCCCTGCCGCGCCGCTGTTGCCGG
>NZ_CAKJTP010000027.1:26290-36486 GCF_917627335.1 Protofrankia sp. CiT1
TTCTAAGCTGGATCGGGGATGTCGTCCGCGTCCACGATGGTGTAGGCGTAGCCCTGCTCCGCCAGAAAACGCTGGCGATGCGCGGCGTACTCCTGATCGATCGTGTCCCGGGAGACCACCGTGTAGAAATGCGCGCCACGGCCGTCCGCCTTGGGGCGCAACACCCGCCCAAGGCGCTGCGCCTCCTCCTGGCGTGACCCGAAGGTCCCGCTCACCTGGATGGCGACCCCGGCCTCGGGCAGGTCGATCGACACGTTGGCGACCTTTGAGACGACCAAGGTCATGATTTCTCCGCTGCGGAACGCCTCGAACAGACGCTCACGCTCCCGGTTACGGGTCGACCCCTGAATGACCGGGGCGTTGAGCAGCTCGCCAAGTTGATCAAGCTGATCAAGATAAGCACCGATGACGAGCACCCGGTCGCCCGCGTGTCGTTCGACCAACCGCCGCACGACCGCCCGCTTGCTATAAGCGGTCGCGCACATCCGATAACGCTCTTCAGCCTCCGCCACCGCATAGGCCATCCGCTCGTCCTCGGTGAGTGTCACCCGCACCTCGGTGCACTCAGCCGGAGCGATCCAGCCCTGGGCCTCGATCTCACGCCACGGAGCGTCGTACCGTTTGGGACCGATCAGGGAGAAGACGTCGCCCTCGCGTCCGTCCTCTCGGACCAGCGTCGCGGTCAGACCGAGCCGCCGCCGGGACTGGATGTCAGCGGTCATCCGGAAAACCGGCGCGGGTAGCAGATGCACCTCGTCGTAGACGATCAATCCCCAGTCACGGGCACCGAACAGATCCAGATGCAGGTACTCGCCCTTGCGACGGGCAGTCATCACCTGGTAGGTGGCGATCGTGACGGGTCGGATCTCCTTGCGTTCACCCGAGTACTCGCCGATCTCGTCCTCGGTGAGCGACGTCCGCTTCAGCAGTTCCGTGCGCCACTGCCGGCCGGCCACCGTGTTGGTGACCAGGATGAGGGTCGTGGTACGGGCATGGGCCATCGCGGCGGCACCAACGATGGTCTTGCCAGCGCCGCTGGGCAGCACCACCACGCCCGAACCGCCCTCCCAGAAACCCGCGACCGCGCCCTTCTGGTAGCCGCGCAGCTCCCAGCCGTCCTGGCGCAGTTCGATCGGATGCGCCTCCCCGTCGACGTAACCGGCGCAGTCCTCAGCCGGCCAGCCGACCTTGAGCAACGCCTGCTTGAGCCGTCCCCGCTCGGACGGGTGCACCGCGACCGTGTCCTCGTCGAGGCGCTGGCCCAGCAGCGGCAGGACCTTCTTGGAACGGATGACCTCGGTGAGCACCGCGCGGTCGATGGTCCGCAGGACCAGGCCCCGCTGCGGATCGTTCTCCAGCCGCAGACGGCCGTAACGGTCCATCGTGTCGGCAATGTCGACGAGCAGCGCGTGCGGGACCGCGTAACGGGAGAAGCGAACAAGTGCGTCGACGACCTGCTCCGCGTCATGACCGGCAGCCCTGGCGTTCCAGAGTGCCAACGGAGTGATCCGGTAGGTGTGCATATGCTCGGGGGAGCGTTCCAGCTCCGCGAACGGGGCGATCGCCGCCCGCGCGTCCGTGGCCAGTGGATGGTCGACTTCCAGCAACATGGTCTTGTCCGACTGGACAATCAATGGACCATCAGCCACTTCTCACCGACCTCCCAAAACTTCTCGTGACCTCTGGACGCGCGCTGCCTCTGTCAACCTGAACCGAACCCGCCCAGCAATTCTTGCATGTTCGCCGGCAGCTGAGCCGAAGGCCTCATGACAGCCCGGACGCGAGGATCCCCAGCGGGAAAACGGGCCCGTGGCAGCTACAACCAGGGACGCACCGCCCGTGCACCACCCGTGCACCACCCGTGCACCACCCGCCGCCGAACCGACAAGCCCACGAAGCACCAAGCCCACAAAGCGGCAGCTGCCGTCATGACAGGTCCGTAACGTCCTCCGGATCCAGGAATTCCGGGTATTGCCGGTCCGGTACCGGCATCGACCCGACCGTTCCGGCATCGGCAAGAGCGCCGGCCATACCGCCTTCGGTGACGCCCGGCAGAGTATCCGCGGCACTCAGCTCGACCGCCCAGCCGTAATCGGTGAACCCAGCGGCCGGGAGCACATCCTCAACGTCCATGACACCGGTGACGCGGTGCAGCGCGAAGCGCCGGGTTGTCGTGGCACGCTCATCCCACACGGTCACCCAACCCCCATCAACAACCATCGGACGAACAATACGTTCGCTCGACTTCCCCTGTTGATCAACATAGCCAAGCAACATTCGGCGGCCGGTCCGCGCCGCTCCCTGCAGAGTCACCAGGATCAGCGGAGCCGTTCGCACCATCCGGTCGGGCACCGAACCGATCGCGGCGCTGGCCGCACGGGCCGCGCGGGCACTGTCGTCGCCACGACGAACCATCCGTACCACATCTCGGAACTGCTCGTTGCGAACACCCACGGACTCCGCGCTACTCGGGCGCGGCCGGCCGGGCGTTCTGTGCACCTCCGGTCGGTGCAGGACCACACGTCCGTCCGGCCCTTCACCGACCGGGGCGAACCCGGCCGCGCGCAGGCCCTCCAGCAGCTTGGGCAGAGGCAGCGCGGAGATCACCACGGTGGGCGCGACCCGCCGCAGCCCGAGCGTCTGGGTTCGCCGCGAGGCGACCACCTCCGCGAGCACAGCGGTGTCGTCGCAGCGCAGATATGCCATGGCGGGCCCCGCCCGCAACCGGCCATGACGACGAGCAACATCATTTATAAGATAGTCCAGCGTCTGCGGAATACCCCCGCGAGCGACCCGGGCCAGAAAGTCGCGAATATCCTCGATGACCCGACCGGCATCCAGCGCACGCCGCAGGGATGCTTCAGAGAAGCGGAAGACCGTTGCCGCACCGGCCGACTCGACGTCGGCCATCTGCGTGAGCTCCGCGGCGATCTCCGGCAGCAGCGGGCCCGGGGCCACCGCGGTGAGGTCAGCCTGCACCAGAAGTTCGCTGACCGGCTCGGGCAACATCGGGCTGAGCGCGGCAGCCAGGTCCGAGCGGCTGGCTCCGTCCCCGTCCTTGCCCTCGCCGCGGACCAGCGCCCGCCCCGCCGAGGACAGCGCACCGCGCCCGGTGACACCGAGCAGATCCGCTTCGGTGAACGTCCAGTCGATCATGCGGTCCAGCAGCGGCCCACCCCGGCGAGGCATCCGCCACGCAAGCAGGGCCCGCACCGATTCGGCCGTCGGCGCAAGCCCCACCGGCACCGTCGCGAAGGCGTCCAGCACGAGGCGGCGCAGCTCGGGTGCGTGCTGGCGGCGCAGTTCGACGGAGAGCGCGGCAAGCTGACGGCCCTTGTCGTCGCGCTCCCCCACCAGGCCCGACACCTGCGGAGAACACAGCCAGGCCTCGACCAGCGTGGCCCAACGCATCGCGGGAGTGTCCACACACCACCTGTCATAGGCGGTTGTAGGCATGATCATTACATCGGCCCCGGGAGCGGTGTCCACCAGCCCCGCCGCGTAGGCGGTCTCAATCACCAGCGCCGCGGTCGGTTCGGCGACATCGAGCAGCCTCGCGGCCGTACGGAAGTCCCGGACGCTCAGGCCACCGGTGCGCAACGGGGTGGGCGGGGCCGTGCCCCAGGCTTCCAGCAGTGTCGTCACCAGACGGATCATCGTGTCGGCGGCGAGGGCAGCTGTACCGTCCACCTGAACACAATCGATCGTCTTGCCGGTCAGGACCGGCGGTTCGGGATGCAGCACCCCGCCCGGACGGTCGCCACGCAGCGCGAGCCCGACCTCCCGAGGGAGTTCAACCATGGTCTCGTCGATGCCGATGAGCAGCCCCCTGGCCAGCAGCTGCTCCACCGGTGTGTGAGCGTCGGACGCGGCGAGCAGCCGTCGCGCGTCGCCCGTGTGCCCGAGCGCCGGCCCGGCGGCGAGCCGGTCGAGAAGCTGGCGAGCCCGTGGACCGCATTCCTCGACGAGAGCCGCAACCCGATCCGGGGCGGCCAGCGCGGCGCTCAGTTCGTCAAGGAGAGAGCCGCGGCCCGCTCCGCCCCGGTCCCGCTGGGAAGCGACACCGACCGCCAGCGCGAGGCGCGCGAGGTGCGTGTGCCGGTGACCGGCCACACACACACGTAATGGCCGGCCGAGGCCGAGCGGGCGCTCACCGAGAAGGTCACGGGCCATTGCGACGAGCCGGATGGCGCTGTCATCCCCCCAGATCAGCGCCCGCTCGCGCAATGTCACCAGCGCTGCCGCCACGGCCGCGGTCCCGCAGAACCCACATAGATCATCGATGCTCACTGGCGCCGGAAGCAGCGTCAGTGCCTCACAGACCTCGAGGGTGAACGTGTCAAGCCGCTCCAGCGCGCGCGTCACGCTCACCCGGATCTCCAGGCGGGCGGCGAGGACGTCGAAGTCGGGCGGCGGCGGCGTGGCCAGATCAGGACGCAGCGTGAAAAGCCGAGTCAGCTCGTCGTCAGAAAGGCCTCGCAGCCACCCGGCCGCAGTGGAGGAGACGTCAGCTCCGTCCGCCGACATGGACACCCTCATGACAGTATCCCGCCGACGGCCCAGGAATTCAGGGGGCCGACGGCACGGAAGAACAATGATCGCACCACCATCGGCCCGCTGGGTACAGGAGCCGGCACGCCCTACCGCCCACCATGATCAGATGTGTCGGCACCCAGGACGGGAAACCGCCCGACACCCACTTCGGCCGTGCCCACCTGATCGAGAACCCAGCCTCCGCTGACATCAAAACGGAGTACGGCCACCGCTGGATCAAGATCAATATCACGTGGCAGGAGCGCGGCGAACGCCCAGTCCGGCGGGCCGGTGGAAATTCTGATCGAAGTCACCTGAAGCCGGCCCGGGGGGACAAGCGCGACCAACGGGCTCGCGAAGACCGCTCGCGCTATCGCGTCGATCTCGTCCGCGGTCGGCGCCCGACCGGGCGGAGCGGGGAATCGGTTAAGATCGAATTCGCCTGGGATACTGGTCCCGGCGTAACCGCCGGGATCGGCGATGGGTGTGTCCGCTGCCCGACGCGCGACCGGACGGATGACACGCGGACCAGTAGCATGTTGACGTGCGGGATGTGGACGCACAGGCCCTCCTGCCGCGGGTGACAGGCTGCGACGATACCCAGCCGACATCACGTGAAGCCGCGCACTGTGTGACAGAATGCGACAGACTCGTCGATGCCGATTCGACACGCGAATGCCTCCGAACGCAAGAGCCTGGCGTCAAATGTTTTCCGCAACAGTAGAACATAAATCAAAAACCTGCGGCTAAGAGCGCCCGGCAATAGGGGTGTGGATCAAGGAGTGGGATTGGGGCGCCTGCCCCAGCCCCACGACGTCACAGCTTCTGTTGCCGAGCACCCTAAGTACCTTTTTCGGCTGTTTTTCCGCTTTATCCTGATCGTGCTGGCAGACCGTCACGTGTTCCTGCGATACCACCGGTCAACGCAACTTCCCCGCAGTGTCGACCAGGAACGTCAGATGATGATCGCGCGCCCAGTTGCCAACCCGTGACTGTGCGCTCGCCGACCCCGGCGCCGCAAGCGCCTGCCCGACAGAGAAGCCAACGATCAAAAAGATTACGACAAGAAGCAGATTCACTACGATTCCAACCGGACGCCCGCGGGTTCCCGCACCCGCGGATCGCGCGGTGCCGGACACAACCTCCACACCGGACGGAACCGACTGAGCGAAATCGGCGGCGAAGTCCTCGACCGGTCGGGAACCCGTACCGCCGGACCCAGCGCGCGCGTCGGCCCGGCCTTCCGTGACCCGCGGATCCCAGGCCGCGGCCGTCGCCCCCGCGCCCGTCCCGTCGCCGTTCCCAGGAATCCTGGCAAACTGCCCGGTGCTGTCGATCTCCTCCTGGTCGGTCTGGTCGGTCTGGTCGGTCTGGTCGAATCGGTCCACCCGGTCGGCCGAAGCCGCCCCATGGCCGGCAGGTTCTGTGGCACGGGACGGGTCACCAACGCCCGGCCGGCGGGAACCCGTCGCCGCGCTCCTGCCCGCCACGGCGGAAGCCGGCCCCAGCCCACCCCCAGCCGGTGGCATGGGTGACCCGGGCGGCACCCCCGGCCTGGCCGCGGCGACCGGCTTCGGCGCGTCGCGACCGCGAGCCGGGAACGGGTCGAAGCCCTCCGTCGGAGGACCGGTGTAAGGCCTCGGCCCTGTGACGGTGCCGTTGACGGCGCCTGGTCCAGGAACCTCTGCCATCCGGCCACGGGCGTCCGATCCAGGCCCAGGCACGGGCCCAGGCACGGAGCGGCGACCGAACCGATGATCAACACCTTCCGCCACGGACGCCATGACTGGCCTGCGCACAACCGTGGTCGTGTCCAGCGGGTCAGGGGCACTCGGCAACGCGCGACCGCCGTCCACCGTGGCGGTAACGCCAGTGGCTCCACCCGGCAGGTATGCGGCCGGACGATCGCCGGCCCCACCCACCCTGCCAGCGACGGGCCGTCCGAGCTGGTCGGTGCGTCCAGGCAGCGTGCCAAAAGCCACCATGCGCCGACCCGCGCTGACCGGTCGCCCGCGCCGGACCGGATCACCGGCGCGGACCGGCGATGGGCCAAGTGGCTGGCCAGGCGAGCCGGGCCGCTCGCCAGCAGCGGGCTGGGAGCCAGGAATCAGGGGCCGCGGCCCGCTCGACTCCGGATACCGCGGACGCCCCGAGTGGCCGGGACGCCGCGTGGTGGCATCGTCACCACGCGGCGTCCCGCGCGAATTCACCCAGGGGTCACCTCGAGGATCATCTCGTCGGTCGCCCCGGGGGTCGGGGTCTCCTCGGACCACGCGGGCATCCTCCGGTCACACGCGCACGGCACTGGTTGTGTCGATGTCGTCAGAACAGCGAGATTCAGCGTATCCGCAACAAGTTCAAGTAGCACAACACGCCCCACCCCACCCGAACGAATCTTCACTTTCACCTGATCGCCCAAGCGTGCGCCCAACCGACCACAGTGAGGTGGGTGCAGCGTGCGCCGGATGGCCACCCGCCTGTCAACAACCAGCCCCGGTGTGCCAGCCCGAGCCCAACCGAGGACACGAGCAGACCGCCCGCGACGCCCGCCCATGGCCCGTCGATAGTGGCCTCCAGCAGTGCCGTCCGCACCCGGCTCAGCGTTGGCAGCGCGAGGCCCGCCACGCCATGTGATGATTCGCGGTCACGGTGAACCCGCGAGCGCTTTGGCAACCGCACTTCTCCGAGCATTATGAAACGTGTTGGGGACAGTCCGAAGCGCAGCTGGGAGGCTACTGAAAACGCCTTCACAGGTGCCTTCCCGGGCTGCGTGACCATCTGCTCGGGGCAGCGGCCTCGTCATCGTCCGGTCGTCACAGTCTGTGAATCAGGCGACCCGGCAGCCAAAGCGGCCACGACGTTCGCCATCGTGTGACGGGCCAGTGAGTCAGTGGGTCGGCCACTCGGGCAGCTGGATGTTCGGACAGGAGAACAGGTTGACGAGCTTCAGACACTTTCTCACGGGTACCGGCACGGCGTACCCGGCGGTTGCCGTAACCGTCGACACCGCATTGACCACGTCGGGACGATGCTCCCCACGCGCCGCGTCTCAGCCGACTGTTGGTCGCGTTTCAGTCTTCGCTCAGCTTGTGAGGGGAAGGTTTCTACCATGAACACGCGGC
Organism: Protofrankia sp. CiT1; assembly: GCF_917627335.1. Lineage (NCBI taxonomy): Bacteria > Bacillati > Actinomycetota > Actinomycetes > Frankiales > Frankiaceae > Protofrankia > Protofrankia sp. CiT1. The sequence continues at coordinate 33,946 of NZ_CAKJTP010000027.1, forward strand.
CCCCCTTCACCTCCCCGGATGGACGTTCCTCGGACTCGCGGGCGCCTGACGGCGGCGACGGCGTCCGCTCCGGGCAGAACACCCCGGTCTGGACGGCACCGGAGGTGGAGCCATACCCCGCCACTCACCAGACTGCCGTGCAGCCGGCGGCAAGGAGCGGCCTGGGTGACGCCGAACCCGAACGACCAGCGGCAGCGGCGGCAGCAGGATCTTCCGCATCGACTACCGCGGCTCCCCAGACACGCCCTGAGCGGGACTCGGCCGAGTCGTCCAGCCGGGCCTGGTGGGGAACGCCGTGGAACCCGCCGGGCACGAGCGTCCCCGACGACTCGGCGACCATGGTCGACGCGGGCGGTGGCGCGAACTCCGGATACCCGGGCGGTGCCTTCAGCGCGCCAGGCCCGCCGTCCGGCCCAACATCACCGTTCGGGCCGACACCGCCGTTCGGCACACCGCCGCCGTCCGGGCCGTACTACGGCCCCCCCCAGACCGCCGGACAACCGGCACCACCACCACGCCGCAAACGGCTCGTCGCCGCCGCGATCGCGATCGCGCTGGTCTCCGCTGGGGTGGGCGGTGGCGTCGGTGCCCTGGTCGCCGGCGGCAACAGCACGCCGACTGTGGTGTCGTCCAGCGGCCTGCTGCGCGGCACCAGCGGCGCGGGAACATCCCCAGCCGCGTCCGGCACGGTGTCAGCCGCCGCGCAGACGATCCTTCCGAGCGTGGTCACGATAGCCGCCGCATCAAGGAACCAGGCAAGCACCGGTTCCGGAGTAATCATTCGCCAGGACGGCTACATCCTGACCAACAACCACGTGGTATCCGATGCCGCACAAGGCGGTTCACTGCAGGTGACCACCCAGGACGGCAAGGAGTTCAACGCAAGGATCATCGGGACCGACCCCACCTCCGACCTCGCGGTAGTAAAGATCGACACGACCGGGCTGCGGGCGACCGCCTTCGGCAACTCGGACGCGCTCGCGGTTGGCGAGCTGGTGGTCGCGGTCGGCAGCCCGCTCGGCCTCAGCGGTACCGTCACATCGGGGATCGTGAGCGCCATACACCGGCCGGTGCGTACCGGTGACACGAACGTCCAGGACAGCAACGCCGTTCTCGACGCTATCCAGACCGACGCCCCGATCAACCCTGGAAACTCCGGCGGCCCGCTCACCAACAGCAAGGGTGAGCTGATCGGCATCAACTCGGCTATCGCCACGGTGGGCTCGGGCGGCGGCGGGTTCGGCGGCCAGCAGGAACAGCAGTCCGGCAACATCGGTGTCGGGTTCGCGATCCCGTCCAACTATGCGCAGTCGATCGCCGAAGAACTGATCAGCAGAGGCTCGGCGGTGCACCCGTATCTTGGCGTGAACGCGTCAACCGCGGGAGCGAGCCAGACCGATCCGAACGGCGATGGGACCGGTGCCAAAGTCGAGAATCTGGTCGGCAACGGTCCCGCGCAGCAGGCCGGGCTCCAGCGCGGCGATGTCATCACCAAACTGGGAGACCGCCGGATCACGAGTGTGGATGGACTTATCGCCGCGGTCCGCTCCCAGGACATCGGCAGCAAGGTGACCGTCACCTACACCCGCAACGGTCAGACGCGCACCGCGGAGGTCACCCTGGCCCAGCAGCCACCGTCCTGATCTTCCCGCCCCGTTGACATCCGGCCTTTCCGGATCTTTGCCAAAAGATCTGGAAAGGCCGGATGTCGGCATCTCAGCCACGATCATTTTGATCGTAAGATACTGCCCATCACGCATCCACGGCATCCGGACCCGCCAGCTGGCGCCAATCAAGATCAAAAAATGGCACCAGCCAGGCCGGAAAATTCGATCACACAACCTCCGGCCCGCGGATCCAGCGGGTGGCAGCAGAATTTTCCTGACATTCCCCCCTAGCCTGGCCAGGAAGCTCTAACGTGGCGAGCGGTGACGGTGTAACCCGCTCCACACCCGGACGCGGCTATGACTCATCTCGCCGACGGGGGACACAGGAGAATGCACTGATGAACGGCGGTATCCGCCGCACTGACCCAGCAGACGTATCCGCCACCGGCCCGAGCCTCGATCGATCCGCGGTTGCGCCCACTGCCCGCGACGCCCAAGACAGGCCCCGCACGCCGCTGCCACGGACCCCGGAGTCGGATATCGACCTCGTCATGCGGATCCGGCGAGGCGAACGGGATGCTTTCGACGATGTTTACGAACAGTACGCCGACGACGTCTTCTCGATGTGTCTGCTCATCCTGGGCGAGGCCGAGGTCGCTCAGGCGGCGGCGGGCACAGCGTTCGCCCTCGTTGCCCGGACCCGGCTGGGCGCGCTCGGCGACCCTACCCGGTTGCGCTCATGGCTACTCGAGCTGGCCCGCGGCAGCGCCCTGGCCTGGTCCGGCTCGCCCCAGGCCCGCGGTGGCCCGGTGCGGCACGCCGCGGCCCCTGAGGAGATGCTCGCAAAGACTCAGCTCACCCCGGCGCCCAGGGGACTGCGGGAAGGACTTGTCCGCACCTTCGATCGAGCCGCGACGGCGCTCGGAAGTCCGGT
>NZ_CAKJTP010000027.1:37052-47447 GCF_917627335.1 Protofrankia sp. CiT1
CAGCCCCCATGTCAGCCTCCATGCCGGATACCCCGGTACCAGATACCCCCGCGGGCAGCGCCCGCGGTACATCAGCGGACCACACGGACGAGCCAGGCTCCGTCGCTCATCCAGACGGCGTCGCTCGCCCCCCGGACGAGCGACGTGGCCGGCCCATGGTCACGCTCGCCGCGTCGCTGCTCCTCGCCGTCGCGGGTGTCACCGCCGCGATCAACTGGCCGACCACGGCCGAGGTCAGCCCCCGCTATCCCGATGTCGCGTTCGGCCCGCCAGCGCCAGGGCCACTCGTCACTGGCCGGCACCGACCTGACACGATCAGCCCGACAGTCGCCGGGGCGTTCACCAGACGGGTGCCCGGACAGCGGACCGTACCAACCATGCTCGAAGTCGCGAGTGCGAACGAGATGATTCTGGTGGCCCAGCGGTCCACCGCCGAGCTGGCCAGACCGCAGGCGGTCCCCGAACCCAGTCCACCCACAATGGTCAATGTGCTACCACGGTCGACCGCAACACTACCAACCGTAACCGTCTCCTCATCAATGGGCAATTCAGCGACACACGTACCGCCGGTCGAAGTCCCGTCAGCGTCACCAGCGACACAGATGCCCTCGACAGCTCCCTCGGCCACGCCCGACGCGGACACAACAACCCCGTCCGTGCTCACCTCGGGGACACCGCCGCAGGCTTAAGTGGTCGGCAGGGGTCCAGCTCGCGCCGCCCGGGCTCACCGGCCTCGGCGGCTACCGCACCTGGTAGAACAGCGTGGTTACATATTGATCGAAATCGTTGACCCGTAACGTCAGCCGCAGTTGCCACGTACCGGCCAGCGGCACCTGCATCCCCTGAGCGATTGCGTGGCCCGGTGCGACCTGGACAAGCGGCACCGAGAGCGGTCCGACCCCGGCGTCGGGCAGGGACAGCTGCGCTGACGCGTCCGCAAGCGGCGCGACCTTGCCAGCGGGATCGAACGTGTAGATGTGCAAGGTCTGCGGCCCGTGCCTGGTCGGGGCGATGTCGACTTGGACGGTGAGCGGTCCGGCGAACACCGTGTCAGCGAACGGCGGTACATAGGACGTCCGCGCCGGAACCGAGTTGACCAACACCGCGGTCACCGCGAGCACCACTGTGGCCAGGCCGGCCTCGAACATCACCCCACGGCGCAACCCAGCCACCGCACGCTCGGCCACTTCGGGCCGCGCCGCGATATCGGTCGATGACGGCCCTACCGAGTGGGCGGTCAGGCCGGCTGTCGTGTCCGAGCGACTCGCGGCCAGCGCCGCGACGACCGGCCGGTAGTTGCGGACAACCCACCTGTGCGCCAGCCAGCCGACTCCGAGCGCTAACGCCACGAACCAGACCTTCAGCAATAACAGACGGCCATAGGCAGTGGCGGTCAGCGCGGGCAATCCGCCTACCTCTCGCCAGGACTGATAGCTACCCGTGAGGATGACGACGGCAACCGCTGCCATCGCGGTACGTGACCAACGCGGCAACACCCCGGCAAGCTCGGCGGCGCGGGCAGCGGGCACCCGGGCGCCGGACCGAGAAGGGCGATCATCTGCGCGGCCACGCCCGGACCTCGCACGCAGGAAGAGCACAAGGGTGGCGAGACCACCCATCCAGACGGCGACTCCCAGCACGTGCACAGTCAGGATCGCGGTCGCCAGCCACGCGTCGCCGCCGACACCCGCATGGCCGGACGCGGCCTGGGTCCCGGCGATGACAAGGGCGAGGCCGCAGAGCTCCGCGACGGCCCGGCGGCCACCGGCCACGATCGCGTGCAGGAGCGGTATCGCGAGCAGCAGCGCGAGGATTCTCAACAGCACCAGATGCCCGAACCTGGTGTGCAACGTGGTCGACAGCGGAGCCCAGCGCGCCAGTGCGGACAACCCCTGACCCGCGCCGTACGGCCCCTGGACCAGCAACAGCCCGACAGCGGCGGCGAGCGTCACGCCCCATCCCGCCCACAGCAGCCGCCGCGGGCCCAGCTGTCGTAGCCCCGCCGGCCAGAGTGCCAGCAGGAAGAAACCCGCACCGAGCAGAACGGACAAACCGGCGAAGGCTCCGAAACGCACCACACCGGCCAGCACGCTGACAGCGGCCGAACCACTCCTGGTGGACACGGACGCCGCGGCGCTGGCGTCTGGAGCCACCCCGACACCGAAGAAGAAGCTGCCGGAGACCGGATGGCTGTCCGCGGAGATGACATGCCAGCTGACCACGTACGTGCCACGCCCGAGGTCGGCGGACAGCCCCGCCACGACCTGGCTGCCGGTCTGCCCGTGGCGGACATCGCCGGCATCCACCCGCTGGCCGGTTGGGGAGATGACTGTTATCGAACGTGCGTCCGTTGTTACCGACTCGCTGAAAGCAAGCGTGACCTGCGATGGCGGGACCGTCAGGGTCGCTCCCGCGACCGGGTCGCTGCGGTCGAGCACGGCGTGCGCCGACGCCGGGCCCGCTGTCGCGATCAGCGCCGCGACGACGGCAACCAGCAGGAACCCGAGACGGCGCATGCCGCGAGCCTCTATCACCGCACCAGTGTCCCTCTCACCGTCCTCCGGCCCCGCCCGCTCCCCCTGCCCGGCATCACCGTCCACCGAAGAGGCTGCGTAGGCTATCTGTCGATGAATGTGACCGACAGAGGCCGGTTATGTCACGGGCTGCCCCACGCGTTGCTTGTTCTCGGCGTGCTGACCTGCTGGCTGGTTGTCACAGCCTCGCCCGCATCGGCGCACTCCGTCAACGGGGGCGGAGCCACCAACCTGCGCACGACCCTGACCGGCATGAACCCACCGGTGGACGGCATCACCCTCACCCCGGTGGAAAACGGCAGCCGGGTCAGGCTGACCGTTATCGGTAATCACACCGTGATCGTCAAAGGATATTCCGACGAACCATACCTGCGGGTGGACCCGACCGGGACTTGGCGCAACGCCCTCTCGTCCGCGACCTATCTCAACACAAGCCGGTACGGGCTGGCGAACGGATCATCCAAACCGCTGACCGGAAGCGATGACACGGCGCCGCCCCGCTGGGAGAAAATCGGCCATGGCGGCACCACCGTCTGGCACGACCACCGCACCCACTGGATGGGGGCGCAGGACCCGCCGGTCGTTCTGGCCGCGCCCGGCCGCTTTCACGAGATCTACACCTGGATGATCCCGCTGACCGTGGACGGCCAGACGGTCAGCGTGACCGGTGCCCTCGACTGGATTCCAGGGCCGTCCCCCACGCCGTGGTTCGTTCTCGGGATCATGCTAGCCGCTGGGGTCATGGCTCTCGGACTGCTACGACGCGCGACTACGGCGCTGGCCGCGGCGGTGACGATCACTGTGGCCGCGGACATCACCCACTCCTTACTGATCACATTCTCGCGGGCCGACGGCCGGCTGTCGGGATTCTTCCTCAGCAACACCGTCGAGATGGCTGCCTGGGCGCTCGGGCTGGGCTCGGCCGCCCTGCTGATCCGAGAATCGATCACCGGTGGGTACCTCGCCGCGACCGCTGGCTTCGTCATCGCCATGGTCGGCGGTTTCGGCGACGTCGGCCTACTGTACCGATCGGGTGCCCCGATCGCGGGCCCCGTGGCCCTCGCCCGGCTCCTGACCACGGTCACCATCGGTATCGGCATCGGGCTCCTCGCCGCGGTGCCCGTGGTGACCCGACGGCACGGCTGGCGGAAACAGCCCGGCACGGACCGGGACACGACGGACCGGGACACGACGGAACAGCAGACGGTGGTACAGAAGGCCACCGAACAGGACGCGGCGGACCGGAGCGGATACGGACAGGCCGGACCGGGGCTGGGAGCTGGACCGAAACAACCTGGGCTGTGTCCGGACGCCGAAACAGAGCCGGGCATGGGTCGATCTCGCCCCGATATGGCAGGCTGACCGCCGTGTACGTACGCGCGGCGGCCGTCGCCGCCAGCGTTGAACCGCCCGCCGTGACGACCGCGGGCCGCTTGGCGCGTGCGTCCACCTTTGCCGGCTCGTCGGTCGCCCTCGCCGTAGCGGCGCACGCCGCGGCAGGCGGCCACCGTCCGTCCGCAACCCTGCTGGCCGGCGCATTCGGGTTGCTGACCCGCATCGCATACGGCCTCGCCGGACGGGAACGGCGGTTCGTCGCCCTGCTCGCCGGCGTCGGACTCGCCCAGCTGGCCCTGCACATCACGTTCGCGGTCACCGCACATGGCCCCGGCATGGCGGGCGCTGTACTGACTGACGGCACCACGATGACTGTGGCCCACGTAAGCGCGGCCGCGCTGGTCGCCGCCGTGCTCGGTCAGGCTGAACGAGGGCTGTGGAACGCGGCGTGCCTACGCCTCGCGGTGGCCCGCTGTCGCGTCCGTGCGCGTTCCGCTATCGTACTGCTACGGAATGCTCGCCGGTTCGCGGCCACGCTGCTCGGCCCGCCGCTGGGAACAGCGCCGGGCGCCGAACCCCTGACGCGCCGGTCCGGCAGTTGCCGATCCGCCGTCTTCATGCGGCCGGCATACGTGACCGGACGTCTGTTTGCCCGCACCGATGGCCGGCGCGGGCCGCCGCTCGGCCTGAAGACGCCTGAAGACGCCTGAAGACGTCCAGACCTGCCGGAAACGCCCTGATCTGGAACGCGACGAGCGTTCCACGGGGTGATCTCCGCGTGGGACGGCGCGATCGACGGAACAAAAGTCCCAAAAGTGTGGATTCAGGCGAGTAATGATCACCGCCATCCTGGCAAGCGGTGACTCGCCGATCGCTCCTGCCGCACTTCTTGTGCGCCCAGCACAATTTCCTTTGTGATCAATTTTCCTCGAGAGGATCAGCATGTCCCGTACGACCCGTGGTGCCGCCGTACTCGGCGCCGCCCTCACCGGCGTGATCGCCTTCGCGCTGCCGGCCTCGGCTCATGTCACCGTGCGGCCGACAACAGCCGTCACTGGTACCGACACGACACTCACCTTCGAGGTCCCGACGGAGCGGGACGACGCTGCCACAACCAAAATCGATGTTCAGTTCCCCGCCGATGCCCCGATCGCGTCGGTGCTGGTCGAGAACATCCCCGGCTGGACCCACGAAATCAGGAAAACCAAACTGGACAAGCCGATCACTACGGATGACGGCACCGTCTCCGAGGGGGTCAGTGAGATCATTTGGACCGCTTCATCGGCCGACACAGCCATCAAGTCGGGCGAGTTCGCCCAGTTCGTCATCTCGGCCGGGCCATTGCCGGACAAGGCCGGCACACTCGCGTTCAAGACTCTGCAGACCTACAGCGACGGCCAGGTCGTGCGATGGATCGACGTCGCGCAGCCTGGACAGGCCGAGCCCGAGCACCCGGCACCGACGCTGACCATCACCGCGGCGAGCACCGACAGCACCGACACGCACGGCGGTTCAGGAACCGCCGCAGCCGCCGCCAGCACGCCGAACAACACGGGGGCGACCAGCGGCGTGACGGTGCAGACCGCTTCCCAAAGCGCCGACAGCAGCGACGGAACAGCTCGAGGGCTGGGTATCGCGGGCCTGATCGCCGGGATCGCCGGGATCGGATTCGGCGCTTTCGCCCTGCTGGCCAGTCGCCGTCGAAACGGCACGCACTAGGCAGTGTTTCCTTGACCATGCGATAGCTAAAAGTGGCAAGTAGATTTCCCTGAGCGGAAGATCCACATGATCTGGCGGACGAGGATTGCACACCGTTCGCCACGGTGGGAACTCCACGGGGAGCTGTCGCCAAGTCAAGCCACCCCGCACCAGATAGAAGATCGCGTCCAGGACACGCCGTCGAGCGTGCTTCGCGGGCCGGCCGCCCTTCCCCGCCCGGTTACCCGGCGCGGGCAGGAGCGGTTCGAGCACCCTCCACTGCGCATCCGTGATCGTCGAGGACGGGTAGAAACCGTCGTGTGGTGCTACGGCCATCGGCCGGCGGGATTCGGGGTGGGCGGGGCAGGACACACACGTGCACGCAGACGATACTGGCGCTCGGGCTCCTGGTAGGGCGGTTGGATTCGACACCCCTTTACCAGGAGTCCGCTGCCGTGTGGGGGTGCCACTGCTCGGGCACTCCCCCGCCGCATCCTGAACACAGTGCGGGGGGATGAGATGACGGGCAGCCTGCGGCATCTGCCAGGGTACGTTCACGTACCCGTATTCTGCTGGGTGGGTGAAAGGAGGCTGTCCATGACGGATGCGAATGTGCGGATTCCGGCGGAGGCGCGGGATCGGTTGGCGGCGGTGGCGGCTGCGGAAGGGTTGTCGTTGCGGGCGTATCTGGCGCGGTTGGCGAGCACGCTGCTGACGCCTGCGGAGCGGGCTGAGCGTGCGGAGCGGGCGCGGGCGGTGCTGCGGGAGTGGAGTGGTTACGACCCGACGGAGGAGGAGGCCACGCAGGCCCGGGAGGAGTTGGACCGGCGGCTGGCGCGGGCGTTGGGGCGGTGAGCGACGCGCTGCATGTGGTGCTGGATGACACGGCGATGCTCTCGGCCGGGCACGGCAACCGGCTGGCCTCCGAGCTGATTCACCTTGCCCACACCGAGCCGGGCCATTTTCTGTACGCGCCGGCGTGTGCGCTGGTGGAGGCGGACCGGGCCCGGCCGGGCACCGCCGAGCACATCGCCGCGCTGCCGGCGGTGACCATCGTGGAGTTGGACCTGGCGGCCGCGCTCGCAGTGGCCCGCGATACCGGCTGGGCGCCGGCGCACGTCCGCTATGCGGCCGAGCCCACCCCGGAACGTCCCGCGGGTGCGGTGATCGCGACGGTGGCACCGGACCGGTGGGTGGGTCAGCCGGTGCGCCTGTTGGACCTCAGCCCGTGAGCTGGTCCGGCGTCCCCAGGGATGCCGGACCAGCCTGGCACGCAGGGCGGCATCGGCCTGGTGCTGTCGGTACCGATCACCACAGGTGTCGCCGTGCTGGTCGCCGCCTACCGGCCGCACAGCTGACGATCCGCTGGCCGCGTGGCGCGCCGGGCGGCCGGTTGCCGCGGAACACGGCTAAATGCCCCTATGGTGTGTTCGGGCCGGGCGAATTCCCGGGGGACCGGCCGGCCAATACGATCATGGTTGGACAGAAGCGGGCAGTGGCGCACGGTGGTCGGGGCCGCAGGACGTCTCCCATCGGATGGTCGGACAATTCGCCCAGGAACGCTACCAAGAGCGACCAGCGACAGGGGCGCGGATCAAGGAGTGGGGTTGGGGTACGTGCACCGCGAGACGAAGGAGGCATGCGCCATGGTGGCCGGCGACCGACGAGCCGGGGTACCCGTGCGTCGCTCGGCGATGGACGGGGAGTGATGACGCCAGGGGCATGCCCCAGCCCCGCGACGCCGCGTCCCCCGCGGCCAGGCGCTCTAAAGATCGTCTGGCCACATTCCAGAGTCCTTGTCCCGTGAGCCCTGTTCTCGCTTCAAGCCGAACCGGGAACTTTGTCCGTTCGCTGCTGGTCATTTTCATGATCACTTTATTGTTCCGGGAGATGTACCTGCTGTGGTTCTTCCATACCGCGGCGTGGACGAGCCGCCCGAGAGAGATCCGCTGGTGCGGATCATGGTATGAACTCAGTGACGAACAGGACCGCACCCAGGCGGACGCTCGCAAACTCGCTGGCGGCGCCCTCACCCAGATCGGACGTTTGCCGGTCTGGCGGCCGATCGTTGCCTACAAGCCCGCGCACGACTGCCCGGAGCACATCTTCGGAAAAGTCGGCACAGACCGTTACACGACCTATCTGATCAGCGGGAACTGACACCAAGCCACGGGCCGACCCTGGTTGCCGCGCCGCCGAACGCCGTGTCAGCCCCGGTGGACCCAGCCGTGTCCACGGTCCGGTTCGGCTGGAGCACATGCACACGAGCGTGGATGGAGTTGCGCTGCTGCAACGCCGCACGAACGGCACGGTGGAGGCCGTCCTCCAGATAGAGCGCGTCGTCCCACTCCACAACATGCGGGAACAGGTCCCCGTAGAAGGTCGAATCCTCGTCGAGGAGGACGTCAAGCGCGAGCACCCGCTTGGTTGTGATCAGTTGGTCCAACCTGACCTGGCGCGGGGGGATCGCGGCCCATTCCCGCTGGCTCAGGCCATGGTCAGGATACGGGCGTCCGTCACCCACATATCTGAAGATCAACTAACACCTCCTGGATGAGGGAGCACCTTCGCGGAACACCTGACAGCCTAGAATCCTCCGCCAGCCCAGCGGATCGCTACCACACTCCACGCCGGTTGCTCATGTGTTGTTTCGGATCTACAAAGACACTAAAAATAGACATTTTCAACAAGAAACACAATCAAACAATACTCGTCAGACGACTCGAACAACGTCGATCAAGAAACTTCCGTGGCGTGGATTGGCGGGACGGAACCCAGGCAAGCAGGCCTAGCTGCCCATACATAAAATCATCGAGTTTGTCAATATGACATTTTTGAAACCGCCACCTGTGAGCATCACGCACACATCCACCGAATCGGGAACTCCGGACCAGCCTCCATCCGCATAATCGGGACCGCGCACCGTCGTCACACTCATGCGGGAGGTCCAGATGTTCCGCAGGATGAGAACCCGCCTGATTCTGCGCACAGCCACGCTTGGCGCGATCGTGCTGGTCAGCGCCGGCTGCTCCGGCGGCTCGAACAAGGCTTCGCCACCGGCCCACGCATCGGCCACCACGGTGACCACGCCGCGGGCCGGTACGACCGGGGCCGGCCAGGGCGCCGCGGATGGCGCTGTCGCCTCCCGAACGGCCAGCTTCCGCGCTCCGGGTGGAGGTTCCGGAACCGTCGAGGTCGGTTTCATCAGCCTGAAGGTGGACGGGCGGCTGGCGACGCTGACCGTTGTGTGGACACCGAGGTATAGTGATCTCCCACGCGACAAGGAGATCTCGGTTTTCGACATGTTCGCCGCGCATAGCCCGGCCATCGCTCTTGTCGACAGCACCAATCTGAAGCGTTACGTGGTCGTCCAGGACAGCCGCAACACTGAACTCGGCGCGAGCGGCCCGCGGACGAAGACTGTCAACAACACCCCGGTCAGCGCCTCGTACACGTTCGCGGCGCCGCCTGAGGACGTGCGGACCGTCGACGTCTATGCCGACGATCGGCTGTTGTTCGACGATGCTCCGGTCAGCCGATAGCCCGGGTGGCCGAAGCGGCGGCGCACGACGTCGGCGCCCGGCCACCGCGATCTCCATCGTCACGGTTGCCGTCGTCACGGTTGTCGCCTTGGTCGCCGGCGCCGTTCTCTGGGCCGACGAACCGAACGCCTGGGCCGCGTCGGAGCCGCCCGCGCCCTCGGCCACAGTCAGCGATCAGGCTATCGCCGCCTCGATCCAGCGAATTGAGGTGGCGGACGCGGTCCGTCCCATCGAGGTCGACACAGCTGTTGTCCCGCTGCGCACCGAGCGGCGGGACGCCTCCGGTGTGGCCGTGACCATCAGCTCGGATGTGTTGTTCGCCTTCGACTCCGCCGATCTGACCGAGACGGCCCGCGAGCACCTCGCGGACATAGCGGCGGGGATCGGCGGCGCCAGGGGGACCGTCGCGGTCAACGGCTACACCGACAGCACCGGCACACCCGCATACAACGTGATCCTCTCCCAACGACGGGCGAACGCCGTCGCGGACCTGCTGCGCCCAAGAGCCCCACACGACGTGCTGGTCTCCGCGACCGGCCAGGGTTCCGCCAGCCCCGTCGCCGCGAACACCAATCCGGACGGTTCGGACAACAGCGCCGGCCGCGCCCAGAACCGCCGCGTCACCATCACCTACCGCACCTCATGACCGGTGTTGGGCCACAACCTGATGCTGGGCCATGACCGACCGATGCCGGCCATCCTCCTCCGCGGAGCACACCATCTGGGTGTCATCTACACGTCCGACACCCACAGTCACGATCCGCCCGGTTACTATCAGCGCCACGGTTCGCACTCACCGAGGCAGGTCCCGTGGCACACTACGACGTCTTCCTCAGCTGCGCGCCGCAGGACGCCGGCTGGGGAACGAAGATCAGGGATGCGCTCCGGGCAAAGGGATACCAGGTTGTTCCCGCCGACGGACCGTATCCACCGATCGTACCGTCGGAAGGACCTCCCCCGGCGCCGGAATCGGCCGACGTCCTGATCGTCGTGGTCTCACCCTCCTATTTCCGATCGAGTAGCATCCCCCGATTACTGCGGACGTTCCTCGAATCACGTAGACCCGTACTACCCGTCATCGTCAGAGAAACCGGACTGCCATCCGAGCTGCGAAATATACCGGCCCTGGATCTGACCGCCGTCTACCCCGAAGAAATCGATGACGCCGTCGCGGCGGTCGTACGGACCTACACAAGAACACGACAACATGCTCTCATGGAACGACTGCCGGATGTCCTGAGGGCGAACGAGGACCCATCAGCGGCGAGTGCTGCCCACGGACGCAA
>NZ_CAKJTP010000028.1:0-12363 GCF_917627335.1 Protofrankia sp. CiT1
CACCAGCACCCGTACCAGCCAAACCAGCGGCGACCAGAACCGCCGGTGGCCGGCTCACGATGCGCCGGCCGCCCGGCCCGGATGACGATCGGCGCCGGCTCCAGCTCCGCTGGCACGCTCCGCGCACCAGGGTGATGGCGCTGGTCGCCAGCGCCATCACCCTGGTGGTCGCCGCCGCCATCACGATCACGGCGGTGATGTCCTCCGGCGGAGCCAGGACCGATGTCCGGGGGCGGGCCGATGTCGCACGGAAAGTCGCGGCGAACGCCGACGCGACCCGCGCCGTCGACCCCGCGCTGGCCGCCCGGCTCAGTCTTGCGGCATATCGCATCTCGCCAGTTCCCGCGGCGCGGGCCAGCCTGATCACATCGTTCGCGGGACGGTATGCCACGCCGCTGACCGGTCACACCGGATCCGTCCTCGGCGGAGCGCTCAGCCCCGACGGCAACATCTTCGCGACCGCGAGCGCGGACCGGACCGTCCGGCTCTGGGACATCACCAGGCCGACCCGACCGGCCCTGCTCACGGTCATAACCGGCCACACCGACTGGGTCCTGGCGGTCGCGTTCAGCCCGGACGGCCGCACCCTGGCCACCGGCGGTTTCGACGGCACCGCCAGGCTGTGGAACGTCACCGATCCAAGCCATCCGGCGGCCCAGGCGACCTTGACCGGGCACAACGCGCATGTCCGGGACGTCACGTTCAGCCCGGACGGGCGGCTGCTCGCGACCGCCGGGGACGACAACACCGCCCGTCTGTGGGACGTGACCAACCGGGCCCGGCCACGGCAGCTCCAGGTGCTCGCCCGCCATCAGAGCTGGGTACAGGACGTCACGTTCAGCCCCGACGGGCGGCTGCTGGCGACCGCGAGCGCCGACAACACCGCCCGCCTGTGGGACGTCAGCAACCCCGCCCAGGCGGTCCCGCTGGCCTCCCTCAACGGCCACACCAACTTCGTGTGGTCGGTCGCCTTCAGCCCGGACGGGAACACCCTGGCGACCGGGAGCTACGACGGCACGGCCCGGCTATGGGACGTGCGCAATCCGCGGGCCCCGACGAACCGAACAACGATCAAAGCGGATCCCACCTGGGTCTACGACACCGCGTTCAGCCGCGACGGCCACACACTGGTCACCTCCGGCTGGGACACCACCGCGCGCCTGTGGGACGTCTCCGATTTTGATCATCCGCTGCCGCTAGGGACGATCAGCGGTCAGACCGACTGGGTCCAGGGAGTCGTCCTCAGCCCCGACGGCCACACGTTGATCACATTCAGCGACGACCGGACCGCGCGTATCGCGAACATCGACCCGGCCGCGCTCGTCGCCCAAGCCTGCGCCGACAGCGGCAACCGCCTGAGCGCCGCCGAGTGGCGTGAGCACATCCCTGACCTGCCCTACTCCGGAATGTGCTAGGGAACTACCTCTGGTAACCAGGTTTCTCGATATCAATCACCAATGGTTATCGGTAACCGGTACCGGTTACCGATAACCACGCAGCAGCAACCTGGCAGCCCGCAGTCGCGGATCAGCGACCCTGCTCCTGAGCGCGGCGCCCGCCGTACGGGCCGCGTGTATCAGCGCCGGCTCGTCAACAGGCGGCCTGTGGGGCCTTGCGACGCGCGCGAGCGGCCACGACCGCGAGCTCCTGGCACCCAGCGCCGCCCGCAGCTGTTGTGCCGCGCCGCGCTCGGCTTCCAGCGCGCGTTCGGCCTGAGCCAGCGCATCGAGCAGGCTGAGCTCGCGCGCCGCGTGCTCGGCCAGGGTCGCGTCGAAACGCGCCCACTCCCGCTGCCGGCGCCGGGCCGCCTCAGTCATCTCGTCCTGCATGCGGATCACGTAAAGATAAAGATCCAGACGGTTACGTTCCATCCGGGTCAACAGGCTGTTGCGGACCCAGGGAATCAGCAGCTCCTCCACCCGGGCTGCCCAGGACGCCCGCCGGTCCACCACGACGCCCAGGCCGAAGATCGGTGAAACCAGGTGAAAACGCAGTTCAGGCCGATCCGCGATGAAATCCTCCACCGCGGTGCGGACGCCGTTGCGGGGACCCCCTTCGGTCAACGCCCAGGCGAACGCGCCTTCGCCGCGGAAACCGCCACGTACGGCCTCCGCGCTGTCCAGCCGTACGCCGTGATCCCACGAGTAGGGCTGCCGGTCACGCCGCGGGATCCGGCTGGGCACGTAGTACTGGTCACGACGGCCCGCGGGCCAGCCTACGTCATGCAGGATGACCAGCGGAAAATGGCTGCCGCCGTGGGCGCGGACCGCCTCGTCGACAGTGCGCAGCTCGGCGGACACCGTGGGGAAGTTGTGGTCACCGTCGATCAGATAGGCATCGGCCAACGGAAGTCCGTCAAGGGCCTGCGGGCTGTAGCCGCGTACCGTCACGACCTCGACGGTCTCACCCGAGTCGGGGAGGCCACGAGGATCGGGATCGACGATCAGGAGCCGGCCACCACCGTGACGTCGCAGCATGTCCACGAGCAGGGAGCTGGTGACACCGCTTTCCGAACCGATCTCAACGACGCTGCGTGCCCGCACAGCCTCCACAAGCGGCAACCACACCTCACGGAGCTCGGCGAGGGAATGCAGCAGCAACGGTTGGAGCGTCCGCTCGGTGACAGCTTCAACGGTGCCGTCCGAGGCATCGCCGGCACCGGGTTCGCCCGCGCGGGGAACGGGCTGATCCCCACGTGGCCCGCCGAACCACGGCGACGCGTCGGTGACCGGGCCAGCACCCGATCCGGCCGCGCCCGCGCTGTCTTCGCCCGCGCTGCCTTCGTCAGCAATGCCTGCACCCGCGCCGCCGTCGTCCGCGGTGCCTTCGTCAGCGCCTTTGTCCACAGTGACCTCGTCCACAATGACCTCGCCCACTCGTCCGCTCGTCCGTTCGTCCACGGCGACCGGTCTTACCCCACATCAGTATCTTCAGCCTGATACGGAATCAGGATGGGAGCGGTCAGAAACGGCCGTCGAGTTCACGCAGCAGCCGGCGCGCGGCCCGGCGCGGCAACGGCGTCGCCTCGGCCGAACGGGGGGCGAGCGTCAACGGGCCGGAACCGATCGCCAGCCAGCCGAAGGCCATCTCGACATCGATGGCGTATGTTGCCGCGAGATGCGCCTGTGACACCGGATCGATGACGTAGATGAGCTGCGGGTCGTCGCTGTTGACCTCGATCAGATTCGGCTGCAGTACCCGCGCCCCCACCAGATGCAGCCGCTCTTCCCCGACCACCGAGGTCATCGTCACCAGGTGGGGCTCGGCCAGGTTGTTGAGGTGGAAGGACAGCCGCAGCCAGTCCAGCCGCATCAGACCACGCCGGCCGGCCGGGTCGATGCGCACCCGGCGGACACCGACCCCGTCGACCCGCAGGCGCACCCACGACAGCCCGTCCCGAGCGGACCGGGTGAGCGCGGACTCCTTCGGGCCGTTGACGAAGTCGCTGCCGGTGTCGACATAGACCTCGACGGGCCCCGCGGCAGCCTCCGGGGAGACCTCCGCCGCGTCGATCCCGGCATTCGCAGCCAGCCCACTGACAACGGCAAGGGGCCGGTTCGCCACGGCCGCGACCCCGGCCGGCCAGTAGAGCTCCTGCATCGGGATCTTTTCAAGATCAGCGGCTGTGAGATACGGCATCCGGCGCAGCAGGTCAGCGGGCAACAGCCCCTCGGACACATCCGAACCGAAGTTGTCATCGTGCGCCCAGACGCCGAACGCGAGCGCCTCCTGAGAGGTAGGCCGGGTCACGAACCGCGCGAGCGTGCGCAGCGCCGCCGACCGCGCCCCGTCCTGGAGAAGGGACGGCATCAGCGTCTCCGACCGGCGGTAGCGCAACCACTCCCGCTGGTAGGCGAGTACCCCGTCCTGGACGGCAACCCGCTGCGCGACCTGCGTGCGGGTGGTGTGGTCGGGGCCGAGCAGCGGGTTGTGGTCCTCGTCAAAACCGATCAATGAGCCGGTATCGGGCATGCAGAGCTGCTCGAGCACCTCAGGACTGCGCATCACCTGGCTGAACAGGGCGTCGGGTTCGCCGCCGGAGGCGACATAGCCCTCCAGGCGCAGCCCGGCAAGACGGTGCGCCTGCGAGCCCGAACTCGTCGCCAGGTAGAGGCCCACGACCTCCACCTCGCGGCCGCAGGCATGCAGCAGTCGTTGCAGCAGCGCCTGGATGGTGCCGCCCCAGCCGAGATCGACGACGACCACCGTGCCCGCCGTGCCGAGATGGGAGTCCAGGTAGCGCAGGAAGCGCTCCCGCAGCCGGCTGGCGGTGAGCACGATCTCGCCACGCACCCGCTCGTCACCGCACAGGATCTCCAGCGTTTCGGAGAGCAGGCCCGGGACGTCAAGGCGCCGGCTGGCCAGCGCGGACAGTCCCGCCACTTCCTCCAGGCCCACTCCGAGCTGGCGCAGCAGCTGGCCGACGCTCGGCGGGTGCCGGCGCGCCAGGAACCCCCGCAGCTCCTCGGGGGTGCCCTCGTAGACGTTGGCCAGCGCGCACACGTGGCGCGAGGCCCACAGCGTGGACGCCTCGATGCCGACGTCACCGGCCGGCTCTTCGAGCACCCGGGCGAGGAACGCCCCTTCGCGCATCAGGCAGTGGACGCGGTCGACCCCGTACTCCCGCGCCCGCTGGGCGGCCCACTCACCGAAACCGGTGAACACCGGGCCGAAGACGGTCGCACCGGTCTCCCAGTGCCGGCGCAGGCCCGGGGGAACCGCGGCGGCGTCGGCACGGTGCAGCGTGCGGGCGCGAAGCGCGGTCATACCGTAGTCGCCGGCCACCGGGTCGATCGCGGTGTCGGAGGTTGGTCCGCCGCGCAGCCCTTCCAGGGTGAGCGTCGCCGCCAGCTCGCCCGAGTACTTGGGGTAGTGCACCGCGATGATGCCGTGCTCCCGCGCGCCCTCGACGTCCGCCACCGGGTTGTCACCGAGGTGGATGACCCGGGAGGGCGCCACGCCCGCGGCGGCCAGCACATGGGTGAACAAGCCGTCGCTCTTGCCCACACCAGCGTCGCTGGAGGTGAGGATCCGGGTGAATCTGATCCCGGCGAGTTCTGGCCGGCGGAGCAGCCGGCGGAGCTGCTCCGGGGAGAAATAGGTGTCCGAGACCAGGTACACGGGCCGGCCGAGCTTGGTGATGACGAGCTCGGCGAGCTCGGCGACGGCGAGGTCGGCCCGGCAGACGTCACGCTCGAGGTCGACCTCCATGGTGATCATGTCGTCAACGTCGCCGCTGCCGGGGATGGCGGGCATGAGCACCGACCAGATTTCGTCGAGACGTGCCTCCAGCGTGCCCCGCGCCGCCTGCGCGTGTTGGCGGGCACGGGTCTCCGCGTGCACCCGGAGCTGAGCGAACTGTCCCGCGCTCACGGCCGGCGGCAGCAGGCCGGCCGTGACAAGACGGCGCCCGAGCAGCAGGAAGGCATGGGTGGGTTCGGGAACCAGCCGGAACAGCAACGTGTCGAACACGTCCAGGGTGAGGACCTCGGCCCCACCGGACTCCAGCTGGGACCAGACCTCACGAATCCGGACGTCGGTGAACACGGGCGTCCTCCACCGGCAGCCACCACGGCCGCCTCCGACGGGCCGGCTGGTGCCCGGGTGCTTCTCGGACGGCGGCCGGCCAGAGCTGAATGAACGGGCCGATACTATGGATCGGCTCTGGGGCTGTGGCCACCGGAGTGCCCTACCCGCGAGTACCTCGCTTCGAGATATCTTGCGTATGCCCTGCCGGGTTATACCCCGCGCGGCCGGTACGGCAGGTCGTTTTCAGCGAATCAGTACCGATTTTGCCACATCTTGGCGCGGCTCACGGAAGGTTGTCGGTGTCGAACCTGGTTGACGAGTGGTCCGCACCCGCGACCCAGCGGGACGGCCGGCGCCCCGGCACCCGGGGGCGCGACGGGCAGGAGTCGCGGATGCTCGCGCGCCGCAGCCGGGCCCAGACCCGGGTCCGCTGGGAACTGCTGCGCAACCTGATCCGCAAGGACCTCAAGGTCAAATACAAGGGGTCGACACTCGGTTTTGCCTGGTCACTGGCGAACCCGCTGCTGCTGCTGGCCGTCTACACCCTTGTCTTCCAGGTCATCATGAGCGCCGGAGTACCCCGGTTCGGGGTGTACCTGATGTCCGGCCTGCTGATCTGGAACGCCTTCTCGGCGAGCGTGTCATCGGCATCCGGCAGCGTGGTCTTCAACGCGAACCTCGTGAAGAAGGTCCGGTTTCCGCTGCCGGTGCTGCCGCTTTCCGCCGTCGGGTTTGCCCTCGTCCACTTCGTTCTCCAGCTGATCGTGCTTTTCGTGGTGGTCGCGGCGCTGGGCTACAGCTTTGTCGGCCTCCAGCTGTTCCTGCTCCTGCCCGCGTTCGCCATAGCAATGATCTTCACTGTCGGCCTGTCCATGCTCGTGTCGGGCCTCAACGTCCGCTACCGCGATACCGAGCATCTCCTGGAGGTGGCGCTGCTCGCGTGGTTCTGGCTCAACCCGATCGTGTATCCGGTCGGGCTGATCCACAAGCTGCTGCGCGAGTGGACGTGGATCTACTTCCTCAATCCGATGGCGACGGTGGTCGCGACCTTCCAGCGAGCGATCTACAAAGGGCCGTCCGTGAACCCCGCCACCGGGCAGGGCATCCTCGCCGACCCCGGGTACCTCTTCTACCTTGAGCACCTTGCCATCGCGGGCGTGATATCGCTGGGCCTGCTCTGGTTGGGCATACACGTGTTCCGCAGGATGCAGGCCGACTTCGCGGAAGACCTCTAGAGACGGGCGACAGACGTGTCAGCGCAGCAGTCACCGGCTGAACCGGCCGTCATCGAGGCGTCGGGGAACATCGCCGTGACCCCCGCACCGCCGGATACGCCATCGGTCGGCGACGCGGGGGTGAGTACCCCAGTCGTGATCCAGGCGACCGGCGTGGGGAAGAAATTCGTCTCCTACCACCGGCGGGCGACCAGCCTGAAAGAGCTGTTCGTGCGCCGCGGGCGCACCCATGGAGACGACTTCTGGGCGCTGCGCGACATCGACGTGGAGATCGGGCGCGGCCAGACCGTGGGGCTGGCCGGGGCGAACGGCTCCGGCAAGTCCACATTGTTGAAGGTGCTGGCCGGAATCCTGCGCCCAACCCAGGGCGATGTCTCTGTCACTGGAAGGATCGCCTCCCTGCTGGAGCTCGGGGCTGGCTTCAACGGCGAGCTCACCGGCCGGGACAACGTCTACCTGAACGCGTCCCTGCTGGGCCTGTCCCGCCGCGAGATCGACCGGATGTTCGACTCGATCGTCGACTTCGCCGAGCTCCCCCACAAGATCGATGATGAGGTCAAGCACTACTCGTCCGGCCAGTACGTCCGGCTTGGGTTCGCGGTGGCCGTCCACGTGGACCCGGACGTCCTGCTCGTCGACGAGGTGCTCGCGGTCGGGGACGAGGCGTTCCAGAAGAAGTGCCTGGCGAAGATCGACGCTTTCCGGGCCGAGGGCCGCACAATCTTGTTCGTCACCCACTCGCTGGATCTGATCGAGAGCATGTGCGACCGCATCCTGGTCCTGGAATCCGGATCAATGATCTTTGACGGCGCACCGGCCGTGGGCACCCGGCTACTGCGGCAGCGGCTCGGCAGCCTGTCCTCGGACGGCCCGGTGCCGCACGAGTTCGCCGTTGCGCGGCCCGTCTCGGTGACCTTCAGCCGCGACCCGGGCGGGCCGCCCCAGGTCCAGTTCAACCCCGGCGACAGGCTTACCGTCAGCATCGCCCTCGACGTCACCGAGCACGCGCCGGAACGCCTCTACCTGCACACCTATGCTCTCGGCCCGCATGAACTGCCGGTCTGGCTGATGGAGACGCCGCCAGGTGGTGTGCCCTGCGCCGCCGGCACCCTGACCGTGGACTTCACCGTGCCAGCGCTGCCTGAGCTGCTCGGCGCGTTCGCGATCAGCGTGCACGTCTCCGACGCCGCGACCGGGGCCGAGCTCACCAGACGGAGGTTCGAGGACCTGTTCGGGATCAACGGATCGCAGGCCGGTGGCCTGCTCAAAATCGACTACGAGACGGGAGCCCGCCCATGAGCGCCCCGGGGACCGCGGCCGCTGGCGCTGGCGACGCGCCCCGGGCACGATCGCGTCGCCTCCAGCCCGTCAGCGCCCAGGACAGCGGCACCCAGAACGGCGGCACCCAGGACGGCGGCGCCGGGCCGCTGGCGACCGTTGTGATCGTCAACTGGAACGGCGCGCATCTGCTGCCCGCGTGCCTGGACGGGACAGCCAAGCAGGTGACCGACTTCGCCTTCGAGACCTGGGTGGTCGACAACGCCTCGCGGGACTCCTCCAGGACCCTGCTGGCCGAGCGCTACCCATCGGTCCGGCTCGTCCCGTCCGAGGTGAACCTCGGCTTCGCCGGTGGCAACAACCTCGCGCTCCGGATGATCACAACCCCCTACGCCGTCCTGCTCAACAACGACGCCGTCCCCGAACCCGACTGGTTGGCCAACCTGCTGGCCCCGTTCACGGCCGCCGGCGGTGAACAGCTCGGCGCGGTCACCGGCAAGGTGGTGTTCCTCCCCCGCTTCCTCCGGCTGCGGCTGTCGACCGCGACCTTCACGCCGGGTCCGCACGACTCCCGCGCGCTCGGTGTCCGGATCTCGTCGGTGACGGTCAACGGCCGGGAGGTCCTGCGCGAGGTCCTGTGGGAGAAGCTGACCTTCGGCGCGGAAGGCGGCGCGGCCGCGCCGTTCTTCTGGACCCGCGGCGACGGTGAGCTTTGTGTCCCGGTGCCCGAGGGCGGCCCGGTCACCCTCGGTTTCACCTGGTCCAGCGAGGCCCCCAAGCCGGTCACACTGAGCTGGGACGGCGGCAGCGCCACCCTGGCCACCGACACCGAACCGTCCACCGTGGAACTGGCCGTCCCCAGTGACGTGACCCGCGTCGATGTGATCAACAACGTCGGCGGGATCGTGCTGCGGGACGGCTACGGTGCCGACCGCGGCTACCAGCAGATCGACAGCGGACAGTTCGCCGAGGCCGAGGAGGTGTTCACCGCCTGCGGTAACGGCATGGCCATCCGCACGGAGCTCGGGCGGGAACTCGGCTGGTTCGATGACGACTTCTTCCTCTACTACGAGGACACCGATCTGTCCTGGCGCATCCGCGCCCACGGGCACACCATTCGCTATGTCCCGGCCGCGGTCGTACGGCACGTGCACTCCGCGTCAAGCGTGGAGTGGTCGCCGCTGTTCGTCTTCCACACCGACCGTAACCGGTTGCTGATGCTCACCAAGAACGCAAACGCCCGGATCGCCGTGGGCGCGGTCGGCCGCTACCCGCTCACAACCGCCTCGATGGCCATCCGAGCGGTCCGCCAGGCATGGGCCGCCCGTAGCCGGCCCGCGCTGCGGCCGACCATCCTGCGGCTGACAGTGATGGCGTCCTACCTGCGGCTGCTACCGGTGATGCTGGGCCGGCGGCGCGCGATCACGCGCACCGCGGCGGTAGGCCACCGCGAGCTGGAGACCTGGCTGGCATCGCGATGACCACACCAGTGCCCACGCAGCGCAACCAGCGCAACCAGGAAGAACGGAGCCCGACCACCGGCCACAGCGGCCGGCCCGGACCAGCCAGCGGGCTGCGGGCCGCCGTCTACAACAGGTTCTGGCACTCGATGGGCGGCGGGGAACGCCACAACGGGATGATCGCTCAGGTGCTCGCCGCCGAGGGTGCCCAGGTGGACATCCTCGGCCATGCTGAGGTCGACCTGACAGCTATCGCCGAGCATCTTGGGCTCGACCTGTCCGGCTGCCGCTACCGCCTGCTGCCCGACCGGGGCGACGAGGCCATAGCCGAGCTCAGCGCCGACTACGACCTGTTCGTCAACGGCTCGTACATGAGCCGGCTGATCCCGCGCTCGCGGCATGCGGCACACCTGTGCTTCTTCCCGACACCGGCCGATCACGATGCGCCCGGATGGCGCAAGGCCGCCATCCGGGTATGTGGCCCGCTGCTGCGCGGCGTCCGTCCAGCCGTTGGATACGGTACCGGCTGGTACCCTCCGGAAGGAGGGCGGCGCAGACAGTGGATCTGGACGAACGGCGCGGGGGTCCTCGCGGTTTCGGCCGGCGGCGAACGGGAGCTGCGCGCTGACATCGGCCGGCCCGGGGCGACCGGCATGGTACGGCTGCGCGTTCAGGACGCCCACGGTGAGCTCCTCGCCTCCGTGGAGATCGACGAGTCGTTCAAGCCGGTCGCGGTGCCGTTGCCCGCGTCATCCGCCGGCAGCGAGCTGACGCTGGTCAGCGACACGTTCACACCGGGTTCCGCCACCGCGGGCATCCCCGCGCCGGGCACCACGCCAGGCATCCCCGCTTCCCGGGACCTGCGCCAGCTCGGCGTGGCGGTCAGCCGGCCGCGCGTGACCGACCAACGCGACGGTGCCCGGGCCCTGCTCGCGTCGCGTTTCCCCTGGCTGCTGGCCAATCCGCGCGATCTGGGCTACCTCGACTCATACGACGTCGTGATGGCGAATTCGGTCTACACCCGGAGCTGGATCCGCCGGCTGTGGCATCGTGACGCGGCCATCCTCTACCCGCCGATCCAGGTGGAGCGTCTCGTCCCGGCTGAGATCCGGGAACGCGCGGTACTGACGGTGGGGCGCCTGTTCGCGCCCGGTCTCGGGCACGCCAAACGCCAGCTGGAAATGGTCGAGTGGTTCGGCGGGCTGTACCGTTCGGGCGCACTGCCGGGCTGGCGGATGCACGTCGTCGGCGGCTGCGAGGAATCCCAGCTGCCCTACCTGGACAAAATTCGTGAAAGCGCCCGTGGCCTGCCGGTCGAGATCCATCCGAATGCGCCGCGCCATGAGGTCGAGCGCCTGCTGTCCACTTGTTCGATCTTCTGGTCCGCGACCGGGTACGGCGAGGACCCCGACCGCAGGCCATGGACGGCGGAGCATTTCGGGATGACCACGGTCGAGGCGATGGCGGGAGGCTGTGTACCAGTGGTGATCGACCGGGCCGGCCAGCGCGAGATCGTCCGGCATGGGCTCGACGGCCTACGCTGGACCTCCCCCGAACAGCTCGCCTCGTTCACCCGGCGCCTCGCCACCGAGGACGGCATGCGGGCTCGCCTGGCCGCGAGCGCCGTGGCCCGCGCCCAGGAGTTCTCGGACGCGGCGTTCACCGACCGCTGGCGCGAGATCGCCGCTCGGCACCAGCTCTACGCCCGCCGCGCCAGCCCAGCCAGCCTGTCCCCCGACCCGGAAAGCCGAGACCGAAAGGATCGCGGCTGATGCGGGTCATCCTGGACGGCACGCCGTTACTCGGCACCCCCACCGGGATCGGCCGCTACACGGCCCACCTGCTCGCCGAACTGCCCGGCCTGCCCGGTCTGGACGTGGCAGCGACAGCGTTCACCTGGCGCGGGCTGGAGAATTTCGCTTCCGCCCTGCCACCAGGTGTACGCCCGGCCGCGCGCCGGGTTCCGGCCCGGATCGTGCGCGAGGCGTGGGCACACGGGGAACTGCCGAAACTGGAGTGGATGACCGGCGCGGCCGACGTGGTACACGCCACGAACTTCGTGCTGCCGCCACCGCGGCGGGCCCGTGGCGTGCTGACCATCCACGATCTGGCGTATCTGAAGCTGACCGGCACGGTCTCCACGGCCTCCGCGCGTTATCGCGAGCTGGTTCCGCGTAGCCTGCGCCGCGCCGCCGCCGTCATCACCCCCAGCCAGGCGATCGCGACCGAGGCCATCGACACCTACCGGCTGGATCCGGAGCTGGTGACCGTGACACCGCTCGGCGTGGACGCCTCCTGGTTCAGCGCGTCGCCGCCGGCTGACCGCTGGCTTACGGCCCATGGCCTGCCCACCACGTACCTGCTTTTCGTCGGTACACGCGAACCGCGCAAGAACCTCCCCACCCTGCTGGAGGCGCTCCGCGGCCTGCACGCCGAAATCAGTGACGCCCCACCGCTGGTCCTGGTCGGGCCCGCCGGCTGGGGACCAGATCTTGATCTTTCTCGAGTGCCGGCCGGGACGGTCGTCAACGCCGGCTATCTCCGGACCGACGAGCTTCGCCGGCTGGTCGCCGGGGCCAGCGCGCTGTGCTTCCCCTCGTTCTACGAGGGGTTCGGCCTGCCGCCGTTGGAGGCGCTGGCGGCCGGGACCCCGGTGGTCGCGGCTGACATCCCGGCGGTCCGGGAGGTCGTCGGACCGATGTCCGGCAACACCGTGCGGCTGGCTCCACCGATGGATGCCGACGCGTTCACCGACGCCCTGATCGGCGTCCTCAAGGACGACATGGACCCAGAGCCGGGACGGGCGCACGCCCGGACCTTCACCTGGCGACGCACGGCCGAACGTACCGCCGCCGTCTACC
>NZ_CAKJTP010000028.1:12844-44270 GCF_917627335.1 Protofrankia sp. CiT1
TTCCTAGCCTGGCAGGGTGCCGATTCCTAGCCTTCAGTGCCGCCGAGGTCTAGCATGGGAAGATGTCGATCTCCAGTACCGAAGACCCTGGGCCGGGCCGGGGCAGCGAGATACGACCCCCGTCGCCGGCGTCGTCCTCCTTCCGGCGCAACCTCCTGCCGGTACTGCTCGAGCTGATCGATTCCGAACCCGTCCTGGTCATCAACGGTGCCCGCACAGTCGGCAAGAGCACGCTGCTGCGGCGGCTCGCCCTACATCACCAGAGCGAGGTCGTCGACCTTGATGACCCCGCGACGCGGCAGGCCGTCACCGCCGACCCGACCTTCTTCGCCGCGGCGCCGTCCCCCGTTCTCGTCGACGAGTTCCAGCACGTCCCCGCGCTGCTGGACGCAATCAAGGCGGAACTGAACCGCGATCTGCGGCCCGGACGATTCGTCCTCACCGGGTCAACCCGTTATCTCACGATGCCGACGCTGTCCCAGTCCTTGGCGGGCCGCGTCCATGTCACCACCCTGTGGCCGCTGGCGCAGGCAGAGCTGGAGCGGCCGGACAGCTATTCGCTCGACGACGGCCTGCCCAGCCGCCAGCAGCAGCCCGCGACCTTCGTCGACCAGCTGATGGACGATCCGGAATCGCTGGTCGCCATCCGCTCGCCGGCGCTGTCCCGGGACGACGTGACCCGGCGCGTGCTGGCCGGGGGATTCCCGCTGGTGCTGGGGCGTCCAGAAGGCCCGGCCCGCAGCCGCTGGTTCCGGGACTACGTGCGGACAGTTATCGAACGGGACGTCCTGGAAATCCGCAGAATCAGGCAGCGTGGCCTGCTACCGCTTATTCTGCGGCAGCTCGCGGCACGTACCGGCGGGATACTCAAGGCATCGGACATCGCTCGGGCGGTCAAACAAGATCAAAATCTTGTCGGGGACTTCATCCAGCTTCTGGAAACGGTGTTCCTCGTCCATCGGCTGCCGGCATTCGGTCGAACCCTCAACAGCCGGGTCACGGCCAGTCCCAAGGTGCACCTCGTCGACTCCGGGCTGGGTGCCTACCTGCTCGGTCTCACCGAACGCCGGCTGGTCGCCCGCGACCCGGCGGCCCTCACCGAGTTCGGGCACCTGCTGGAAACGTTCGTCGTGAACGAAGTCATCAAGCAGGTGGGCTGGTCACAGACATATGTCGAACCCGCGCACTTCCGCACGAGCAGCGGGCAGGAAGTCGACCTCGTCATCGAGGCCGACGACGGACGTGTCGCGGCGGTGGAAGTCAAGGCCGGGTCCCGGGTGCCCGGCGAGGACCTGCGTGGCCTGCGGGTGCTCCGGGACAAACTCGGGTCACGCTTCGCCGGGGGCGTCGTCCTCTACCTCGGCGAGCGCAGCTATCACGCTGACGACCAGATTTCCGTGTTGCCGGTCGACCGTCTGTGGACGTGACGGTGATCTTACGGCAACCTGCCACCGACCCGGCGGACCGAAGGCGACGCGATCACGGTTTCCGTGCGCCGCCGACGGCCGGGATCCCCGGGGCACTTGTGGCATTCGCCGTGCTCGCCGGGCTGGATGCGGCGGTGGTCGTGGCGGTGTGGCCGACGCTTGCCCGGCCGCTGTGGTACGACGAGGCATGGCGGGCCTACCACATCAGCGCCTATCACATCGGTGTCGGTACCGGTTCTTTCGACACCTTGAGGACGGCCAACGCGCCGCTGTCACTCGGCTGGCTCGCGGTCGAGAAGCTGGCGGTCGCCGTCGGCGGAAACACCGAAAAGATCCTGCGGGTACCACAGATCATCTCACTGATCGCATTGTCGCTGGTCACCTATACCCTGGGCCGCTGGTGGTTGTCACGGCCCGCGGCCACGATCGTCGCCGGCCTGCTGACGATCAACGGCGGACTGCTCGTCTACGGGATGCAGGTGAAGTCCTACCTGCCGGAGGCCACCTGCGCGGTGGCCGCGGTGTACCTGTGGCTGCACGCGCGCCGTGCCGCGGACTCCGGCGGTTCGCCGTGGCGGGCGCAGCTGGGCATGGCGGGGTGCGTCGTCATGACCGTCACGTCCCTGTTCGTCCTTGTTCCCCTGCTTCTTGTGGACGTGGTGGACGCCGGCCGGGCACTGCGCGCCCACCGCCTTCGCCCGGCTCGCGTGGTCGGATCAGCCCTGGTCGGCGTTGTCGGATCCCTCCATCTCGCGCTGTTCGTCCTGCCGCAGAGCTATCTGACCACGAATCCGTACTGGCGGAATTTCTTCATCACCCGGGACAACGCAGTCGCCCAGCTGCGGAGCGCCGGATGGGAGTTACCACGCGACGCGTTCACGGCGGCGATGACCCGTCCGGACGGGCAGTTCGGCTCGCCGTTCACAGGGTCACCGCTGCTTACCGATCCCGACCACCGGCTGCATGTCTGCGTAGTCGCGGGGGCGCTCCTGTGCTGGACGATCGGGGTGTACGCCGCGGCGCGGGACCGGGCGGGCCGGGCGCTGCTGGTCACCCTCGGCGGAGCGCTACTGCTGATCGCGGTGGCCGCGGCACGGGGACAGTGGCCGATCGGATTCGTCCGGGCCAACCTGTTCATCCTGCCGTTGCTGTACGTGATCGCAGGTATCGGCGCGTCAGCCCTGATCAGCCTCGCCTGGTCACGCATCCGCCAGGCCGGCCGGCCCCGGCGGTGGTGGCGGCCGGTCGTGGTGATCCCCGCCGCGACCGTCCTGCTGGCGACGGCGATGACCGCCACCCTGGCCGTCACGGCGGTGAGCGCCCAGCGGATCCGCCAGATCCGAGCCAGCGCGGACAGCCCCCTGCTGCTGGGGGACATGCGGGAGCTGGTCGCCACCGGCGAACGGACCGCCAGGCCGGGAGACGTCCAGATCGTGATCCCCGGGCGATGGGATGAAAGGCAGTGGTACAAGGCTCAGCAGTACTACGTGTCGTACTACGACGGTTATCCGGCGCCCACCGCGCCGACGACGCCGGTCACCGAGATGAACACCCTGGTCCTGCCCCCGCTGGGCTGGGCCGCCTCGATACCTCCCTTCCTCGCCGCGCGTCCGGACGCCGGTGCGCTGTACCTGGTCACCTACAACCTGGTCTTCCCGGACAGCCTCCGCACCCTTGACAGCACACTCGCCGGGCTCGGTTGGTGCCCGGACAGCTCCGGTCGGCGGTCCTGGCCGCTGACCGGCCAGATCACCCGCTTCGTCCGCTGCCCACTGTCCACGGCCGGACCCGCGGCGTGAAGCCCGCCAGGTGTTCCGGCGCTACCGGAGCGCATTATCGATCTTTGTGCTGGCATCCAGCAGGGCCGCCTGCGGGTCCGCTCCCTGGCTGAGAACGCTCTGGACGGAGGAGTAGACCGCCTGGCTGATGGCGGGGTAGGCGGGCCAGCCGGCGGGACGGGACACAACCCTGGCCTGCAGCCCGGCTACTACCGCGTCATCACGAGTTTCCGGGGGTGCGTTGCGTGCTTCGTCGCGTACCTGCCGGTTGACGGGGATCTGGGAGAGATTGAGGAGAATGCGCTGCGCATGGACGTCGGTCAGCCAGCGAATGAAAATTTCGACAGCGTCGAGGTTGCGGGTGCGCGGGTTGACGTAGAGGCTCCAGCCGCCGGTGGTGGAAAATCCCTGACCGGCCTGCCCGGTGAACGTCGGCAGCGGTGCCACGCCCACCTTTCCCTTTTCCTTCAGAGCGCCCATCCTGGCCAGCACGCCGCTCCAGCCGCGGAGAAACATCGCCTGGCCGGACGCGAAGAGCTGGGTGGTGTCGGGCTCCTGGTAACTCGTCGCCTGCGACGGCGTGATCCCCTGTTGGATGAGGTCCCGCAGGAACCTCAGCGCCTGTAGCGCCTGCGGGGAGTTCAGGGCCGCGTGCGGTCCGGCCGGGTCCAGTGTGCTGCCCCCGGCATCGGCCAGCATCTCCGTCCAGACACAGGTGAGGCCCTCGTAGGCGGCACCCTGCCAGAGGTAGCCATAGGGGGTGCTGTCTTTGTTCCGGTCGGCGGCATCCTTTTCAAGTTCCTCCCAGGTTGTCGGTGGTGTCACCAGATCCTTCCGGTAGAACAGCATTCCCTGATCCTGGAAAAGCGGCACAGCGAAGATTTTGTGCTGGTAACGGGCCGCCGCAAGCAGGCCGGGATCGATACGTTCCCAAAACGCCCGGTCGAACATGTCGTCGAGGCTACGGGCAATGTTCTGGTGAGCGAACTCCGCCGGCCAGATGACGTCTCCCATGTAGACGTCCGGACCGTCCGGCCCGCGCAGCCGCTGGAGCAGGTCGGCTCGGTTGACGTCGGTGTCCACCGTGCCGAATTCGATGTTCACTTTGATCGACGGGTAGGCGTTCTCGAATGCGTCGACAAGAATCCGGCGATAGTCGTTCTGGTGCTGGTCGACCGAACCCGCATACCAGGTGATCGTCGTGGGCCCACCGCCATCCATACCCGGTCGGGGGCCACGTGATGAGCACGCCGATCCGGCGAGCAGAACGGCCACGGCCACAAGCAATATCCGGGCACGCGCCGGCCGGCACCGCTTCATGCTGATCGACATACGCCACCCTTCCTATGATCAACGACATACCTGCCGGTAGGGCATACCGGGAACGATCACCGACCAGTCCGCGGGGGCGATGGCGGGCAGCGGCCCGGCGCACAGCCGTGCCCGGACCCGGGCCGGGTCGGTGTCCCACAGGACGGGGGTGCCGTCCTGGTCCGCGGTGGCAAACGTGCGGCCGTCACCGTCGGGCCGGAAAGCCACCGCCATGGTTCCTACGGGGCCGGTCAGCGTGGCGACAGCGGTCCGGCTGGGCAGGTCCCACAGATGGATGAGCCCATCGACGCCCACGGCAGCCAGCAGCGTTCCGTCACGGTTGATCGATAACGCGGCGATCGGCTGGTTGTTGGTGCCGGGAAGGGTCGCGACAGGGACGCGGGCACGCACGTCCCACAGCTCCACGGTGCCGTCATCACTCCCGCTGGCGAGCGTGCGCCCGTCCGGTGTGAACGCCAACGCCTCGACCGGCGCCTGGACGCCCCTGGGGTAGAAGACACGTGGCTGGCTGTCTTCCGTTGTCAACGCGCTGTCTCCCGCTGCCGACGCTCCGTCTTTCGTTGTCAACACGGCGATCACACCGTCATCGCCGCCGGTCGCCACCGACATCCGCCCATCCGCTCCGGTATGGACGGCGGCCGCGTTGACAGCCCCCGCGTGCATGGATCTCAGCTCTTTGACGACCGTCTTTCTCGCGGCGTCCACCATGACGACGCGGTTCACCCCGACGTCGTTCGCCCCAGCGGGCACCACGAGGATTCCGGTGCCGCTGAAGGCCACGGCCCGCACCGGGCGGATGGGTACGCCGGGCATCGGATCGGTCGGGCCGGTGGTACCGCCGGCGGGCGGGCCCAGGTCCCACTTCCCCACAGTGTCGCCGGAGGTCGGCGCGGCCAGCACCGTGCCAGCCGCATTGAACGCCATCCCGAAGGCCGTACCGGGGCCGTGCCCCGGTGGGCTGTGCGTCCCCCGCAGCTCCGCACGGAACACCGGCTCCGAGCCGCCCTCCGCCGTGTCCCACAGCAGCGGGATGTGATCCCTGCCGGCCGTGGCCAGGACACCGCCCGGCCCGAACGTGGCCGCGCCGAAGACCTCCGGAAGGCCGCTGTCCGCAGGCCCGGAGACGGTCCACAGCCTTACCAGGCTGTCAGCTCCGGCTCCAGCGAGCGTGTGGCCGTCAGGGCCGAAGGCCACGGCCAGGACGTCGCCAACAGGTCCGGTCAGCGCGGTCAGCAGGGTCAGTGGAGCCAGATTCCACAGCCGGACCGACGCACCGCCACCACCGGTGGCGAGCCTGTTTCCGTCCGTGCTGAACGCGAGCGTCTGGACAGCGCCGTCAGACTCGGTGACCTTGGCCACCGGGGTGTGAGACACGCTGTCCCACACCGTCACCACCCCGATGTCGCTCCCAGTCACCAAATGGCCACCATCGGGACTGTAGGCTATCGACCGCACCGATCCGGCGTCGCCCGCAGGCCCGCTCGCTCGTGCCGGACAGCAGATCCCAGAAGGTCACGGTGCCGTCCGAGCCCGCGGCCGCGACGCTCCGGTTGTCCGGCGCGACCGCAACGACACCGTTGAGCAGCGCCGAGCCGGACAGCGTCCTTTCCCGCTTCCCCGAGGAGACGGTCCACACACTCACACCGGCGGAGTCGGCGGCGACAAGAGCGTGGCTGTCGGCGGTGAACGCGATGCCGTTCGGGCCGACCGCGTCCTGAAGCGTCGCGGTGCGCTGCCACGTCTGGGTGTTCCACAGCCAGATGCCGTCGGGGCCGGCCCCCGCGAGTACGTTCCCGTCCGGGCTGAAAGCCACCGCGTAGACGGCGCCTCCCGTCGCGCTGATGCATCTGATCATCTTCCGGTCGGGCATGGCCCACAGGCAGATCTCACCGTCGTGCTCGGCCGTGGCCAGCATGGCACCACCAGCGCGGAAGGCGAGCCCGTGCACCGTTCCTCCGGGCGGTGCCAGCGTTGTACCGCTGTAGCCGGCCTGCGCTGACAGCAGGCTGCCGCGGGCCTCCGGCAGCCCCGGATCGATGGTGTACGCCTCGATGCTGAGCTGGAGCGCGGTAACCGGGTCCCGGGTGCGCAGCTGGTCGGCCTGGGTGATGAGCGCACGGGCGACGGCGAGCTTCTGCTGGCGAAGCGCCTCGTGCCGCTGCCTGCTGGCGTCGATCCACTGATAGGTGGCGATGAGACCGCCGACGGTGACGAGAAGCATGAGCGTGACCAGTACCGCGCCAGCACGCCGACGGCGGTTTCGGCCCTGGCGGCGGCTGGAGGCGAGAAACGCGCGGACGGTCGCGGTGATCTCGTGCGTATCCAGCATGGCCTCGGCGTCGGATGCCCGGGGGAGACTCCACAGGTGGCTCGCGGGCTCTCCTTCCCGCCGCCATTCCTCGGCGGCGGCGCGTGCCTGCGCGGCCTGCCGCAGTCGGTCGGTCGCGGTGGCGACGGCATTGGCGAGGGGCGCCCAGGCGGTGAGAATCTTCTCATGGGCAAGGTCGATGGCCTGCCGGCTGGCCTCGCCGCGGGTATCGTCCGCGTGGATGGTGAGCAGCCGGCGCTCGACGAACGCGTTCAGCTCGGTCCGGACCTGCTCAGGCAGCTCGTCAAGGTAGGCGCGGCAGCGGCTGGCCTGACTGTTCGCATCGACGGTGACCAGCCGCGCCAGCCAGCCAGCACCTCGGCCTCGCCGCGTCCGGTGGCAGTGGTAGCCGCGGCCAGGGCCGCGTCGGCCTGCCGCGCGAGAGCTCCTTGCACACCGCCGAGACGGTCGTACAGGTCGCCGGACAGGGCTCCGCCCCGCTTGACCCCCTCAGCCAGTTCAGCCAGGACGAAGGCAAGCAGGGGAAGCGCCTCCCCGCTGCCGGTGTCGGCGACCAGGCGTCTGCACAGGTCCTCGTCAACGGTGATACCGGCCCGGCGCGCCGGCCCGGTGATGACCCATTGCAGCATCTCCGGTCCCAGTGGCGTGACCAGGAACGGATCCCCGATGGGCAGGCCGATGTCGTCCGCGAGACTCATCAGCCGGTCGAGATAGTCCGACCGGACGGTCGCCACGGCGCGTACTGGGCCTCCGGTGGCCTCCAGCAACACCGTCACGAACCGTCGGCATTCGGTGTCGGCGGTACGGGTCAGGAGCTCTTCCGCCTGATCCACAACAATCAGGAGATAACGGGCCGACCCCGCGGCGAGGAGATCGGCAACCAGGCGGGTGATGCCTCCTGGCCGGTCGACGGTGTCAGCGACCTGGCTGGCCGTCCAGAGCAGGCCACGCGCGCGACCGGCGGACGTCAACAGCCGAACCAGTTCCACGCCCGGATCAGTGTTCGGGCTGGCCGCCGGCACCAGCGGCGCCAGCACCAGCCAGTCCGGATCGGCATCCAGCAACGGCGCCAGCCCGGCCCGGACCAGTGACGACTTCCCGCACCCCGAGGGGCCGACAACGGGCAGCAAACCCCCACCCGCGGAATCAGCCGGCGCGCGTAATCGTCCGGCGAGCCGGCGGCTCTCCGCCGTGCGGCCAAAGAACATCCGCACCTGCCCCGCGGTGAACGCAGCCAGCCCCGGATACACCACCTGCTCGGCCGACGTGGCGACACCGGCCCCATCCATCCGGCGTAACGCTTCCAGCAGCCGCGCGCGGGCAGTCGTCCCGTCGTCCTCCAGCACGGCTTGTTGGGTGATGGCGCTCGATAGCAGGGGGCTCGACACGGCCGGCTCGGCCAACAGCGGCAGAATCCGCAAACCGGTCACCAACGCGGCCCCGATCTCCGCCGCGCACCACTCCGACTCGCGAAACTCCTGGGTCACGACCGCGAGGAGCGCATCGGCGTTGAACAGTTCGTCGAGCAGCCGCTGCCGCCAGGCATCACCAGTGGCCATCCCGAATTCGGGATCCCCACTGAGGAATATCTCGTGCCCCTCCTGCCGCAGCCAGCCGGCGACCGAGGACGCAACAGTGGAATCTGCGCTGGCATGGCTGATGAACACTTGCGCCACCACTCACCCCCAGCATCACAGGCATCAGCATCATGTCACACAACCCCGACGGCGTAGAGCGCCTGGCAATATAGGGGTGTAGATCAAAAAACGGGATTGGGATGCGCCGCACCCCTATTACCGATCGCTCGTCGTCGAACGTGTCGGTCATCCGACACATTCTGAACCGACTGGCCTGGAGACAGGAACGTACGGCCGGTTCCGGTAGGCCCAGGCGCCAGTTCTCGGGCCGGGAAATACCGCCTCCGCTCTCCGCGGACGGCCGAAAGAACCGCCTTCCGCCAGTCAACGGATCCAGCCACCTGGCACACACGGCGCAGGCGGACAACAGGCGCGGAACAGCCTCCGCGTATACGCCCAATCATGCGGCCACCAGGCCACCGACGACGGGCAGCGCGAACGTCGGCGAACCGGACCGGCCCCCGTGGACCGCATGCCTGCGCGCC
The DNA here is from genome assembly GCF_917627335.1 of Protofrankia sp. CiT1. Lineage (NCBI taxonomy): Bacteria > Bacillati > Actinomycetota > Actinomycetes > Frankiales > Frankiaceae > Protofrankia > Protofrankia sp. CiT1. The sequence continues at coordinate 21,833 of NZ_CAKJTP010000028.1, forward strand.
ACGCCGGTCCGGTGGGAGACGGCGTGGCATGCGCTGCTGCCGCCAGCAGCGGCCAGCGGTCGGATCAGCTCAGGGCGTCCGGCTCAAGCTTGGTGAACAGCGCACCGGACCAGCTCAGGGTGGTGCCAGCCGGTACCGGTTGCCGTTCCCAGCGGTCCAGGCTGATGCCGAGCACCTCCGCAAGCCGAAGGCAGGTGAACGGCAGGAAAGGCGCGAGCGCGGTCGTGATTCCGGAGATCGCCTGAATCGACACGGCCAGGCTGTGCCCGGCCCGGTCTGGATCAACCTTGACCGTCTTCCACGGCTCCTCGCGGTAGAGGTAGGCGTTCACCTCGCCGGAGATGTCCATGGCGGCCCGCAGCGCCGCCCTCAGTTCCACGCGTTCGATCAGCTCGCCGACGCGGGCCAGGCCCGCGTCCACCGAGGCAATCAGCTCGGCGTGCACGCCGTCGAGCTCGCCGGCTGCCGGCAGCCGGCCGTCGAAACGCTTGCCGATCTGGGCCATCACCCGGTTGACGAGATTGCCCCAGTTCGCGATCAGCTCGTCGTTGATCCGCCGAATGATGTCCGCGTCCGTGATCTCGGTGTCGTTCTGTTCGGGCAGCACCGTCGCCAACGAGTAACGCAGCGCGTCCGGCTGGAGCCGATCGAGGTACTCGCGGACCCCACGCCCGATCCCGGCGGACTTCGACGCCTTCGCGCCACCGAACGTCACGTACTGGTTTGCCGGGACGTCGGTCGGCAGGTCCAGCCCACCGTAGCCGATCAGCATCGCGGGCCAGATCACCGTGTGGAACGGAATGTTGTCCTTGCCGACAAAGTAGTAACTGACCGCGTCCGGATTCTGCCACCAGTCACGCCAGGCCTGCGGGTCGCCCGTCCGGGCCGCCCACTCCCGGCTCGCCGACAGATAGCCGATGACCGCCTCGAACCAGACATAGATGCGCTTGCCCGGACCGAGCTCGTCCGTGGGCAGCGGCACACCCCAGTCAAGATCCCGGGTGATCGCCCGGTCGTGCAGACCGTCCTTGACGAACTGCAACGACCAGTTCATGACATGCCGGCGCCAGCCCTGGCGCGTTTCCAGCCACGCCAGCAGGTCATCGGCAAGGGACGACAGCCGCAGGAAGAAGTGTGTGGTGGCCCGCTTCTCCGGGAGCGCACCAGTGATCTTGCTGCGCGGATCCAGCAGGATGTCGGGGTCAAGCGTGCGGCCGCAGTTCTCGCACTGGTCACCACGAGCCTCGCCGTAGGCGCAGAAAGGGCAGCTGCCGACCACATACCGATCCGGCAGGAACCGACCAGCCTGCGGATCGAAGAACTGGACGGTCTCCCGCGGCGTGATGTAGCCCGCCTCGCGGAGCCGGGTGAACACCTCCTGGACAACCTCACGATGGTTGTCGGTCATCGTCGACGTGAACAGGTCGAAGCTGATCCCGAGATCATCCCAGATACGCAGGAACTCCGGATGGTAACGATTGACGATCTCGGCCGGCGACACGCCATCAGCATCGGCACGGACAGTGATCGGCGTACCGTGGGTGTCGCTCCCGGACACCATGAGGACCCGGTTTCCCGCCATCCGGTGATAGCGCGCGAAAATGTCAGCCGGCAGGTAGGCACCGGCGATGTGCCCCAGATGGGGCATGCCGTTGGCATATGGCCACGCCACCGCGACCAGGACAGGTCGGCCCTGCCCCGCGGGGGCGATCAAGCTGCTGGTCTTGGTGGTCACGCCCCAACGGTAGCGTCCCGGACCAAAGAACCGGATCCCGCGCCTGTCCGAGCCCGCCGACGCCCGTGAAACGCCCGGCTACCCGCGCAGGGCGTCACCGGACTCGGCGAACGCGGCGGCCAGCGCAACCCGCCACGGACGCGGCGGCGTCAAGCCCGCGTCCGTCCATGAGCAGGACGACAACACCGAGTAGGACGGGCGCGGAGCCGGCCGGGGGAACGCGCCCGTCGTCGTCGGCCTGACCTTCGCGGGGTCCAGCCCGAGTTCGGAGACGACCGCCCGAGCCAATCCGTACCAGGTCGTGTCGCCGCCGCCGGTGCAATGATAGATCCCCGGCCTGGCCCCGGATGCCGCAAGCTCGATCAGCCCCGCGGCGAGATCCACCGTCCAGGTCGGTGACCCGCGCTGGTCATCGACCACAGCCAGGGTGTCGCGCTCACGGGCGAGCTTCGCGATCGTCCGGACGAAGTTACGCCCGGACGCGCCGTAGACCCATGCCGTCCGCACGACGTAGGCGGCCGGGCACAGTTCCAGCACGGCCTGCTCGCCGGCGAGTTTGGTCCGCCCGTATGCCGAGCGCGGCGCGACCGGGTCATGGGTCTCGTAGGGCTTGTCCGCCATGCCGTCGAAGACGTAGTCGGTGGAGATATGCATCATGGTCGCGCCGGCCTCGGCACAGGCGACCGCCAGCCGCGCCGGAGCGGCGGCGTTGGCGGCATAAGCACCCGCCTCGTCGGCCTCGGCACCGTCGACGTCCGTCCAGGCCGCCGCGTTGATCACCACGAGACCGCCCTGGACCTTCGCGGGCCGAGCCTGGTCCGCGACGACCGCCCGGACCCGGGCCGCATCGGTGATGTCGAGCTCACCACGGGTGAGACCCGCCCAGGCCTGGACCCGCTCATCGGCCTCCAGTAACCGGCAGAGATCCGCTCCGAGCTGACCGCCGGCTCCCGTCACCATCACACGCACCAGGCAAGTGTGGCAGACCTCGCCGGCCGGTCACCGCCGGCCCGCATGCTCGCCCGATCCCGCGCGCCCACCCGGCATGAACGAACCGCTATGCATGAACCGGCATGCATGAACCGGCATGCATGAACCGGCATGGACGCGATCCTCTCAGAGCGGGTGTGAGATCGGGCTTTCGATCAGCGAGCCGGAATGACGATCTCACACGCGCTCTCAGTGCGGCCGGGACATCATGGCTGGCCAAAATATTACGATCATGATGTCGGGGCGACTGAGACCCGGGAGTGGTCGCCGAGCATGAGCCGGTGTGCCCGCGGACGGGCATCCGACGGAACGACTTCGACATCCCGGCCGATCAGCGAGTCCTCAATGCGCCCGATGCCACGAATCGTCGCCCGTTCCAGCACGATCGAGTACTCGATCTCGGTGTTTTCGATCGCGCACGAATAGTAGATCGAGGTAAAGGGACCGACGTAGGAGTCGACAAGCGTGGTGCCGCGGCCAATGATCGCCGGTCCGCGCACGGTGGACCGCACCAGCGACGCGCCCTCCTCGATCACGACCCGGCCCACTATCGTGCTGTCCTCGTCGACCATGCCGCGCACATCCGGCTCAAGGGACTCCAGCAGGTGGCGGTTGGTCTCCAACATGTCGTCAAGCCGCCCGGTGTCCTTCCAGTACCCCTCGACCAGGTGCGGCGCGACCTCGTGGCCCCGGTCCACCAACCATTGAATCGCCTCGGTGATCTCCAGCTCGCCTCGACCGGACGGCTTGATCGCCCGCACCGCGTCGTGGACGGCCGTCCCGAAGAGGTAAACCCCGACGAGCGCCAGGTCGCTCGGCGGCTCCACCGGCTTCTCGACGAGGCGGATCACGCGGCCCTGGGGACCGAGCTCCGCCACACCGAACGCGGACGGGTTGGAGACCTTGGTCAGCAAAATCAGCGCATCTGGCCCGCTGCGCCTGAACTCCGCCACAAACCCGGCGATACCACCAATGATCAGGTTGTCACCGAGATACATCACGAACGGCTCGTCCGCAAGAAAGTCGCGCGCGACGAGGACGGCGTGCGCAAGACCCAGCGGTGCCTCCTGACGAATGTAGGTGACTTTGATACCCAGCGCGGAACCATCACCGACGGCGGCCTCGATCTCCGCCGCGGTATCTCCCACGATGATCCCGACTTCGGTGATACCCGCCTCGGCGATCGCCTCCAGCCCGTAGAAAAGGACTGGTTTGTTGGCCACCGGCACGAGCTGCTTGGCTGACGTGTGGGTGATCGGGCGCAACCGCGTTCCAGAACCACCCGCGAGAACAAGAGCTTTCATGATCCGAACCTTACCGCGCGCCCCGCGGCGGCCGGAAAGGCAGCCGAACCACCGTGGATGGCCGGGCCGCCGGCTCCCGCCGAGCTCCCCGAACGCATGAAAAGGGACATGATCGCACCGCCTTTGGTTACTTTTGGCCGCCCCGCCATATGGCTCGCCCATATGGCGGGGCACCACTGCGCGCATGCGTCACGCGCCTGGCGGGTACCTTCAAGCGACCAGGACCACGCATGGCCACGGCACGGCTGACGCCCGTCATGAGGTCGGCGGCAGCGAATGCGTCCGCGCTCGCCGGGCGGCACCGACCGACAGCTGAACGACGTACATGACCGTGAACCGGCACCAGGTCACGGCGGGGGCGGAGGTGCGGACACGGTGACCGCTCCACGTGACGTCCAGGCGGGCCCACCAGCCGGTCCGCCGCCGTCCACCCACCAGCCAGCGGCGGACGAGCCAGCGGCGGACGACAGCCCACGGCAACGTTCCCTGCTCCAGAAACTGGCCCTCGCCCTCGCGGGCGTCGTGTCGCTGTCAATTCTCCTGGTGAGCAGCGCCGGTTACATCACCTATCGCTATCTCAACGCTCAGATCACCAGGGTGACCCTCGGCCTTGACGACGACGAGGCCCGGCCACCGCGGGCCGCCCCGGGGACTGAGAACTTCCTGCTGGTCGGATCCGACAGCAGAGAGGGCACCGGCAACCAGTACCAGAGCGAAGAGATCATCTCCGGGCAGCGCTCCGACACGACCATGCTTGCGCACCTCGACGCCAACGGGACAACCACATTGGTGTCATTTCCCCGGGACACACTCGTCACTATTCCCGGACACGGGCGTAACAAGCTGAACGCGGCGATCACAATCGGCGGACCGCCATTGCTGATCAGGACACTCGAAAACCTCACCAACATCAAAATCGACCATTTCGTGTCGATCGACCTCGCCGGATTCAAGGCCATGACGGACGCCATCGGTGGCGTCACCGTCTGCGTACAGCCGTTGCCGGATGGCAGTACCTCGAACCTGCACGACGAGTGGTCCCAGTGGCATGGTGTCGTGGGCGAGAACCATCTCAACGGCGAGCAGGCCCTGTCCTTCGTCCGGCAGCGCTATGGTCTGCCCGACGGGGATTTCGACCGGATCAGGCGTCAGCAGCAGTTCATCAGCACCGTCTTCCAGAAGGCGACCAGCAGCGGCGTGCTTGCCAATCCGGCGAAGCTGGAAAGCCTGCTCGCGTCCGCGACGGGAGCGCTGACCGTCGATGACCACACCAGCATGAGCGACCTGCGCAACCTCGCGACCAGGCTGCGCGACATGTCCGCCGACGCGATCACTTTCGAGACGATTCCTGTCCGGGAGCCCGCCCAGGCCGATGGCGCGAACGCCGCTGGTGAGCTCCGGCGCTACGGCTCTGTCCAGCTCTACGACCCGGAGCAGCTCGCGGCGTTCCTGGCCCCGCTGCGTGGACGCGGCGGCCCGGCACCGAACCCCGCTGAGACCCCGGGAGCGCCGAGTACGCCCGCGCCGCCGGAGCCGGTGGCCCTCCCACCGGCATCGGTCACCGTCGACATCCTCAACGGCACCACGACCAGCGGGCTCGCGATCAGCACAGCGAGAGAGCTCACGGCGGCCGGGTTCCGAGTCGCGACCGTCGGACGTGCCGGCAGGCACACGGCGACCTCGCTGGTGCGCTACGGCCCGGCCGGGCTCGCGGCGGCACGTACGCTGGGCATCGCCGTCCCCGGAGTGGAGCTGCGCGCGGACCGGTCCGCGGGCAGGCACGTCACGCTGGTGATCGGCGCCGACTTCCACGGCATCGACGCACGGGCGGTGGCATCCGCCCAGACGGCGGCAGACAACCCGGCACCGGGCGGGACAGGCACCGGGAACAGCGTCCCAACGGCGGGCCCGACCCCTGCGGCGCCCGCGGCGCCTGCGCTGACCGCCACCGAGCTGACCACCCGCTGCACATTTTAGAGCGCCCGAGAATAGGACTGTCCGGCTCGCGGCTCCCCGCATCCCGCCCGGCCGCGTTGTCGTCGGTCGGCGCCCAACACCGCCGGTGGCTCCCTCCGCCGCCTCGCGACGCACGCACCCCAGCCCCGCCCTTTGACCCACACCCCTATTGCCGGACGATCTCAAACACGCTCTCAGCGGTCGCCGGAGATATCCGGATCACAGTTCTCCACGCAGGTCCGGAAGCCGCCGGGACCGCCAGCCCGTGCCAGCCGCAAGCGCGCCACCAGCCGACGACCGATAGCGACGATATTCAGTAATCGCACTGTTACCATTGGTCGTTTCGTGCACCCAGTGGTGTGGTGGCGTGCGTCTCATGGCAACGTCAGACTGGGTTAAGAGCGCCCGGCAATAGGGGCGTGGATCAAGGAGCGGGGCTGGGGCACGTACATCGCAAGGCGGAGGAGGGAGTCACCCTGGTCCTTGGGGTGTCGACCGACGACAACGCAGCGAGGTGCGTGCCCCAGCCCCGCGACGCCGCGTCCCTGTTGCCGGTCGCTCTAAAAGCGCCCGGCAACAGGGCGTTCGATCAGGGAGTGGCGTCCGGGTGGATGGATCGCAAAGTGAAGGAGGGGTGCGCCCTGGTTCTGGGCGTCGACCAACGAGCCGGGGTACCCGCGCATCGCGCGGCGATGGATGGGCAGCGATGACGCGAGGTGCGCACCCCGGCCCCGCGATACCGCGCCCCCTGTTGCCGGCCGCGTTATCAAGCGCCGCACTATCAAGAACAGTGCGGGTTCGCTCGTCGACCCGGCACCGCGCGATCGCTCCGGTCAAGGAGGCTCGAGAAAGCCGGTGAGTGGCAGATCCATGCGCCGGCTGGCGTTGCCGCCAGAGCTGAGCCCACGGCGTCCGCTGAACCTGCGGCGCCGCCCAGGCCGCTCACCGCTGCGGACACTGTCCGTCAGCGCGGCGGCCGTGTTGTCCCTGGTGGTTCTCGCGGTCAGCTCTGTCGGGTGGGCGGCATACCGCTACTTCAACGATTCGGTCACCGGGGTGACCTGGTCACCCAGTGGCGAGCGGCCAGCCGAGCGACCGGGCGAAATGAATATCCTGCTTCTCGGCGACGACAGCCGAGCAGGCACCCACGGTGAGTACGGCCAGGTCGACGGAGTCCGCTCGGATACCACGATCATCGCCCATTTCGGCACGGACGGTTCGGTCACCCTGGTGTCATTTCCCCGAGACACCCTCGTCACCGTTGCCGCCGGCATCACCCAGACCCCCCGTGACGGCAAGGACAAACTCACCAACGTCCTGTCCTACGGCGGCATCGAGGGGCTCACCCGCACCCTGGAAAAACTGACCAGCCTCAAAATTGATCATTTCATCTCGATCGATCTGGCCGGATTCAAGACCATGACCGACGCGGTTGGCGGGGTGGACGTGTGCGTCGCTCAGCTGCCCGGAGGCGGCACGACCAACCTCCACGACAACTTTTCCCAGTGGCGCGGAAAATTCGGGATCAACCATCTCAATGGCGATCAGGCCCTGGCTTTCGTCCGTACCCGCCATGCCCTGCCGGACGAGACCTACCGCGTCGCCCGCCAGCAGCAGTTCCTGTCCAAGCTCCTCGACAAGGCGACCAGCGCGGGTGTATTGACCAACCCCGTCAGGATCACACAGCTGATCGGCGCCGTCGGCGGGTCGCTCAAGGTCGACAACGACCTCACCGAGAACGGCGCCATGATCAAAATTGCCCAGCGGCTGAGCGACCTCGGCGCTGGAAAGCTCACATTCATCACCATCCCCACGCACGTGCCGCTGCGATCCGAGGGCGCCAGCGACGACCAGGGCACGATTCCCCCCCACGGCAACGTGCTGTTCTATGAGCCGGCCGGGCTCGCGCGGGTCCTCGCGCCGCTGCGGCCCGCAACCGGCGACGACACCCTCACCACCACCGGCGCTCCGGCCCTGCCGCCAAGCCAGGTGACCATCGCCGAGGTCCGCAACAGGACCGGGCGGTCGGGCCTGGCCGCGCAGACGACCACGACGCTCGGCGCGATGGGGTTCGCCGGATCGCTCAAACCCACCACCGGCGCGGCGGGGCAGGTCAGCACGGAGATCCGCTACCCGGCCGGGCAGGAGGACGCGGCACGCACACTGTCAGGCCTGATCGCCGGGTCACAGACCATCGCGGACCCGAGGATCAGCAACGGCCTTGTCGTGATACTCGGCACCTCGTTCACGGGCGTGACCGGCCCGCCGACGACACCGGCGGGATCCCCCGCGATCCCCCCGCGGACGCCCTCCGCCGCTGGCGGCGCAGCTGCCCCCGGCTCGGTTGCCCCGGGCGCCGCGGCCACGCCGGCTCCGGCGCCCGTGATCGCCCCGGCGGACACGTCCTGCACTCCGTGAGCGCGGTACACGCCGCGGATCCTGGCTCAACTAAGAGCGCCCGAGGATAGGTCGTTCGATCAGTGAGCGGCTCATCCGCGCCCGATCCGGCAAGGCGGAGGAGGGAGGCGCCCTGGTGCTGGGCGCCGACTGACGACAACGCGGCCGGGCGGGACGCGGGGAGCCGCGAGCCGGACAGTTCTATTCTCGGGTGCTCTAACGTGGACGTCCAATGACACCATCGACCTCCCCGCTGGGACGCCTGCTCGACGGCGTTGTGAGCCGTGTTCTGGATGCCCCGCTTGCCGTCATGCCACCGGACGCGCTCAGCCACACCGACACGGGCACGGGCACGACCGGCCCGGCGAACACGACCGGCACCGGGGCCGTCGACGGCCTCGCCGCGCTGCTTGCCCGCAGGCTGCGCGCTGACCCGGCACGCCCGCTGCTGACGTTCTACGACGATGCCACCGGTGAGCGGACCGAGCTGTCCGCGACCACCGTCGACAACTGGGTTGCCAAAACCGCGAACCTGCTCGTGGACACCCTCGGGATCGGTCCGGGCGACACGATCCGCATCGTGCTGCCACCGCACTGGCAGACCGCGGTGATACTCCTCGCGGCGTGGTCCTCAGGCGCGTGCGTGAGTATCGGCCGGCCGGAGCCAGCTACCGACACCCCCCCGGTGGCGATCTTCACAGCCGAAAATGATCTCGATACCCCACTCGCAACGGGCGACGAGGCCGATGTGGTCGCGCTGTCACTGCGCCCGATGGGCGGCCGGCTCCTGCGGCCCGCGCCGGGGGCGCTCGACTTCGCGGCGGAGATCCTCGCCCACGGCGACCGTTTCACGCCACCGGGGCCACCGGCGAACCAGCGGGCCCTGGTACGGATGGCCAGCTACTACGCGCGGGCCTGGGGCCTGGCCGAACGCGACCGTGTTCTGACGACGGCGGGTTACGAGACGCCCGAGGGGCTTCTCGCCGGGCTGCTGAGCCCCCTGGCCGCCGGAGCGTCGCTGGTCGTCTGTCGAAACCTTGACGACGCCCTCCTTGAGCGCCGGATCACCACCGAGCGTGTCACGGCTGTCTGCGGGCCGATGCCCAGCACCCCCACGGGCATCCGGCGGCTCAGCGTGCCGTCGCGCTGAGCCCATCCGGCGGCGGATGCCCGGCAGGAGTCTGTCCCGCAATCCTGGCTGCGGGTGGCCAGCCGTGTCCAGGTGGTTCCTGGCCCGGCGGAAGGCCGAACCGATACCGGACGAGTTGTCTAGCGACTCCGGCAATCCGCGTGCGTCCCAGTTCACCGCGTCCGGACACCGGGTACAGACGGGAAAGGTGTCCGGCCCGCGACCTCCTTCTCCCCCGGGCGCTGGAACTCCCCCAGCAACCGCGTTCCCGACCGCTTCTCCGGCTTGACAGTCACCGTGGCACCGGCTCTGACACCGGCAACGTCGGCAGCTGTCCCTGCCCATGACCGCCTGGAGGCCTGACCGCGATGATCGAGCCGACTGATCCGCGCCTGAGTGTCATCGGTACCGGTTACCTGGGCACGACCCATGCCGCCTGTATGGCGGAACTGGGATTCGACGTGGTCGGCGTTGATGTGGACCCGGTCCGGATCAGCTCTCTCGCCGCTGGCGAGACACCGTTCTTCGAACCGGGCCTGGAGGCGCTTGTCCGCAAGAACCTGGAGTCCCACCGCCTGCGTTTCACCACGTCCGTGGCGGATGCCGCGGCTACCGCGGACGTCCACTTCATCTGTGTCGGGACTCCCCAGCTGCCTGGGGCGAACACCGCCGACATGCGCCACGTCGACGCCGCGTTCACCGGGCTCCTGCGGTCGGGAATCCGGCCGGGGGCGCTCATCGTCGGAAAATCCACCGTGCCTGTCGGCACGGCCATGCGGCTGGCGCGACGGCTCGACTCCGAGGCTCCCGGCGTGGAGCTCGCGTGGAACCCGGAGTTCCTGCGTGAGGGCTTCACCATTGACGACACGCTGCGGCCCAGCCGTCTGGTCTTCGGCCTGCGTCCCGAGCCGGCCAAGGCCCAGCGCGCCGAAGCGCTCCTGCGGCGCGTCTACGCCACGCTCATCAACGCCGGGGTGCCGGTCGTCGTCACCGACTACCCCACGGCCGAACTCGTCAAGCTTGCTTCGAACGCGTTCCTCGCAACCAAGATTTCCTTCATCAACGCCATGGCAGAGATCTGCGAGGCCACTGGCGGGGACGTCACCGCGATGTCCACCGCGATGTCCTACGACAGCCGCATCGGCGGGCAGTTCCTGCACGCCGGCCTCGGTTTCGGTGGCGGCTGCCTGCCCAAGGACATCCGCGCCTTCCAGGCCCGCGCCGATGAGCTCGGCGTCGGCCAGGCGCTCGGCTTCCTCGCGGAGGTCGACGCCGTCAACTCCCGCCGCCGCGCCAAGACCGTGAGCCTGGCCATCCAGCTATTGGGTGGAATGGTTGCTGGCAAAAAGATCGCCGTCCTCGGCGCGGCGTTCAAGCCCAACTCCGACGACATCCGTGACTCGCCGGCCCTTGACGTCGCGGGTGCGCTGCACCGCGCCGGTGCCGTGGTGACCGTCTACGACCCGGCGGCAATCCCCAACTGCCGCGCGGCCCACCCGCAGCTGACCTACGCGGACAACGCCGTCCTTGCCGCGGCCGGCGCCGACATCCTCCTGCACCTCACCGAGTGGAGCGAGTTCCGTGAGCTCGACCCCACGGTGCTCGCTCCGGTGGTCGCCAGCAGGATTGTCGTCGACGGCCGCAACGCCTTGGACCCAGCCGCATGGCGCGCGGCCGGCTGGGCTTACCACGCGCTGGGCCGGCCCGCCTGACGACGAGCCGCGGCCGGCTGCCTCGCGGCGGTCTCGGCCCGTGGTGTCCGGGCGCTCATGTCCAGGTGGTGACTTCGCCCAACGTGCCGCTCGCCACGTCGTAGACAAAACCCCGGACTGACGTGGACGCGCTTAGGAAGGGACTGGAGCGAAGACGCGAGACAGATACCCGGATGCTCGCCTCAAGATCGGTGAAGGCGTGGACAGGCCACGCCGGCCGCACCCCCACGTGTTCGAACAGTTTTTCCCGAAAACCGTCATCCGTGATGGTCATCATCCCACACTGGGTGTGCTGCAAAAGAATGATCTCCGTCGTGCCGAGCTCGTGCTGGCTGACCGCCAGCGAACGGATCACATCGTCGGTGACCACACCGCCGGCGTTGCGCAGGACATGCGCGTCGCCTTCCGCGAGGCCCAGCAGCGCATGGACGTCCAGCCGGGCGTCCATGCAGGCCAGGACCGCCACACCGGTGGCGGGCGCGGCTGGGCGCGCCCGCGTCGGCGCGTCGCCGGCCTGCCGGGCCGCCGCGAAGCTCGCGGCACGCGCCACCATGGAGTCGGTGGCCGTGCGGGAAACGGTGGCAGTGTGTGAGCCTTCGGCCCGTACTGAACCTCGGCCGTCGACCATGGTCATCGTGGTGCAACCTCCATCGGCGCGGTGGACACAGCAGAACCAGGTTCGTTCGTGCACGGCAGCGTCGCCGGGAACCCGCCAGCGCGGTGTGCCGCCACACAGCAGCCCGGCCAGGCACCCGCCGAGCCGCTGTGTGGCAAGTCGTCACCACAGCCAGCCGCAACAAGGATGACGCGGCCACGCCGCTTTCGCCAGCGGTACGCGGCCCAACAACACAGATCGCAATCGCAAACGCACGTTGACCGTACGGAGCGAAACGCACATCACGGCAACCAGCCCGACAGTCGAGTCACCAACCGGAGCAGGGGGCATACTTGCCGCGAGGGATCGGCCCGACAGGCTACCCGGCGACCGCGCGCCCGGCGTTCCCGCCTGGCCAGGACCGTCGGCACGCCCGTCGCCAGCCGCACCCCCATGTCAGCGAGATCGCCGTCCCGACTAGCCTTTCGTGCGCGGCCGTGGACCTACTCACGCGCCGGTATTGCGCTGTGACACAAGCATCGAAGGGGATCGGCGTCCTCGAGGAGGAGATCAGCGAGAACCGGTCCAGTCAATGACGATGAATTTTAATCTTGCCGGTCGCCGGCGGCGTCGAGAACCTGGAAGGCAGCCGGCCCCGCGATGATGATTTCGCTCGCGCGGCCGGCGGCCCAAACAGCTAGGGGGGTAGCGGATGAGCCAGGGGAGACCGTCGGTAGACTCAGCCGGTGACGCAAACCGGTCAAGAGCACCCGAAGCATCTGAGGTGAACGCGGCACCGGCGGAGGCCTGCGCGGAACGATCACGCTGGCAAGTGCTCGGCCATGAGCTGGCGAAGTTCGGAGTCGTCGGCGTCGTCTGCTACGCCATCGACGTCCTCGTGTTCAACCTGTGCCACGGGCTTGTGGGCATGGGTCCGCTCAGCGCGAAAACCGTCTCCACCATCGTGGCCGCGACCTGCGCCTACATCGGCAACCGGAACTGGTCGTTCACGCACCGGGCGCGTACGGGCCTCAAGCGCGAATACACACTGTTCGCCATCCTCAACGCCATGGGTCTGGCAATCGCCCTGGGCTGTCTGGGCTTTGCCAACTACGTACTGAACCTGCACAGTGTGCTCGAGCTCAACCTGGCCGGAAACGTGGTCGGCACCGGGCTCGGCACCATCTTCCGGTTCTGGGCCTACAAACGGTGGGTCTTCCTGCATCCCGACGATCCGAAGGCGGCGCTGCATACCGCGGCCGAGGCGCAGCGCCGGCAGGGTGTCCCCGAGCCCGCTGGCCACGCATAGCCGGGGGCGCATCGGTATCGGAACAGAACCCCGGCGTTCCGATACCGATTGGTTCCCATCAGCCGTGGATGCGCTACGCTCTGGGACAAGCCCGCGCGTTTCCTTCTTGTCGGCGTCGCCGCTTGTGACGGCAGGCGGAGCGCGTCGAAAGCCACCGGATGGCACGTGTCGGCTTGCAGCCGGCTGGTCGAAGGCGGCATAGTTCCAGTTTGGGCCGCCCGAGACCTCAGGAAACCTAGGCCACAGGGGGACGCCGTGGTGCGGCCTACGCTTGATTCGTCCCGCTCCGGGGGCCGCCCTCGGGACGATTCACGGGACGGCGCGATTCGTCGCGCCACCCTTCAGCTACTCGCCGAAGTTGGGTACGACGGCGTCACCATGGACAGGGTGGCCACCCGGGCGAAAGCCGGCAAAGCCACCATCTACCGCCGCTGGCCCTCCAAGGTCGCCCTGGTCATGGACGCGATCACGACGATCACCGAGCAGTCCGTGCCCATTCCCGACACCGGTTCGTTCCGCATGGACATGCTGGCCTTCATCTCCTCGTTCCGAGATGCCATCGGCGATGACCGCGGCAGGATCATCGCCGAGCTGGTGTCTGAAATGCCCCGTAACTCCGAGCTGCGCGAAGCCCTTCGCAATGGGCTGCTCGCCCAGCGCAAAACCGCGTCCGATGTCATCGTGCACCGCGGCATCGTCCGCGGGGAAATCAGCGCGGAGGTCGACCACACGGTGCTCATGGAGCTCGGTCCCGCCCTCGTTCTGCAGCGGGTGCTGCTCTCCGGAGAGGTCGTCGACGCCGCGTTCATGGAACGGATCGTCGACGACCTCATCGTTCCCTACGCCGTCCACGGCTTGGCGGACCAGCCGACGCGCTGACTCCGGGCGGCGCTGGGAGCACCGCGGCGAATTGGTTCCCAGCGCCGCGCGACAATGCTTTTCTCGTGCGGGCGGAAGCGCGAGAACGCCTGACAAACGGGGGGAGACATGACAACCGGCCAGACACTCGCGGTCGACCTCGGTACCGGTTACACGTCCGCCTGCGTCGGCCTGGACGGCCGGGGGGAATCCCTGCGGCTCGGGCCGGGCGGGCCGATGCCGGCCGTGGTCAGCCTCAGTCTTGACGGCCGGCTGCTGACCGGTACCGCCGCGGTGGACGTCGCGGCCACCCATCCCGACCGCGCGCAACGTCATCCGTTACAGGCGCTGGAAACGACCGAGCGGGTCCAGCTCGGTGAGGTGACCATCCCCACGATCGAGCTGATCGCCGCCGTCCTGCGCCAGGTCCTGCACGAAGCGGCCCGCCACGCTCCGGGCCCGCCACCCCGCCAGGTGGTTCTCACCGCGCCGGCCCGATGGACAGCCACGGAGGTCGACAGCCTGCGGGCAGCCGCTACCAGGGCGGGGCTCACCGACGTCATGCTGCTTCCGGAACCGATCGCGGCGGCCCGCTATCACGCCGCCCCTGACAGCATCCGCGCGGGCACGGCCGTTGCGATATATGATCTTGGAGCCACAACCCTCGCGACGACGATTCTCACCGCGACACCCAACGGATTCGAGATCCGCGGCGAGCCCGGCGGCAATCCCGCCTTCGGCGGTGACGACATCGACGATGCCTTACTTCGCCAGCTGGCGGACCGTGCGCGCACGGTCGACTCGGCCGCCTGGGACGAGCTGTGGGCCGATCTGAGCCCATCCGGGCGCCAGCGGCACAACCAGCTACGCCAACAGGTCATAGCAGCCAAGGAAGGACTGTCAACCGCCACCGTCCGTGCCATTGCGGTCGGCGGATCCATCGGCGACATCCAGCTCACCCGGGCGGAGCTGGAAGCGTCGATCGAGGGTGACCTACGCGCGACCGTGACCGAACTGATCCGCACAATCGAGCGTGCGGGGATCCGGCCCGGCGAGCTCAGCGCGATCTTCCTTGTCGGCGGATCGACCCGCATCCCACGGATTTCGGCGCTGGTGACGGAGCTGACCGGCATCCGCCCCCGGCCCGCCGCCGACCCCCAGGCCGCGACAGCGCTGGGCGCTCTGCTCACCGCGACCGCGACCGCGATGCCCGCTGGGCCCGGATCGATCCCCTACGCCGCCCGCGTCGCAGCGGAACCCGAGGCGGGTGCGGCCGGTGCCCGCCCCTTCGGGGCCCGGGATGACTATGCCCCGACCGCCCGCTACCCGTTCGGTGAGCTCCCGCGCTCAGACACATACCCGCCACCGGGCGCATACCCACCACCGGGTGGATACCCACCGCCGGGCGCATACCCACCACCGGGAACGATGGGCGGACCGCCGCGGCAGCAGCCGTCAGGCCGGCGGCAGACCGCCATCATCGGAGCGATCGTCACGCTGCTGGTCCTCGCCGTCGGCATTCCGATGATCGCGCTGACCGTGGCCAGTTCGGACAAACCCGACCCCAGCCCGACGGCGGGCACGACCCTGCCCGCGATCCCCGCCGGACCGACGGGCACGCCGCGGCCCGCCTCGTCGGCGTCATTATCGCCATCACCATCACCATCGCCGTCGCCGTCCCCGTCGGCAACCGGGTCCACCAACGGTCTGACCGTGGCCCAGCGCAGGCTGCGGGCGCTGCTCGATCCCGCTGAGATAACGGACTGCGAAGCGAATCCGGATGCCGAGGACTCCGACATCGACGCATCGCTGACGTGTGTGGCGAGCAACGGCACAGCCGTGATCGCGTTCCACTACTACACCGCCAAATCACTGCGCGGCGACGTCGACTACCGGTCCGGCCAGATCACCGACGAGGGCAGCTGCGAGAACGGCCGTTCCAGCGTCGGGACCTGGCAAGTGAACAGCAGTTCCACCGTCGACGTCGGTGCGCTCCTGTGCTACTACCACAGTGGACGGTTTGTGATGTTCTGGAGCTACGACTCAGATCTCGTCAGCTTCGCCGCCGCGGACACCGACGCGGCATCCCTGTACCAGTGGTGGAAGCGGTTCGACCCCTTGGCCTGAACCACCGCCGGCAGTGACCCGCGACGAGCCGATGGCCGCCGAACAGCCTAACCGGTGGGTGACCCAGGGCGTGTCTGATGGATCTTCGATCGTGCGGATCAATGCCCAGAAGGCGTCCTGCGGCGTTGTCGTCGGTCCGGATAGAACACCGCTATCCGGACCTCCTCCGCCTTGCAGGCCACTTTCTAGATCATCGCCCACATCGACCAACATCCATCAGACACGCCCTAACGGTTACGCTCGTGGCCGTAACCATCGACGTCGGTGTTGACGGGGCCTCGGCGCCGAAGGTCGATCTCGTCGACCAGCCGGTAGATGGTTGCGTGCACCTCTTCGACCCGTGGCAGATTCGCCAGCACGACCTGACCGCGTTCACCGGCGCTTTCGATGGTCAGCGTGCCGGAGCCCAGCAGGCGTTCGGCGAACGAGTGGTGGAACGAGACATCGTTGAGCCGCTGAAGCGGGATGTCACGGCCGTTGCGGGAAAAGACGCCCGTCCGGATGACAACACGTTCCGTTGTCACAACATAACTTGTCGTGATCCACTGTAACCACGGACGCAGGCTTGTGACAGTGAGCAGGGCCGCCGCGGCCGTGATCACGAGCCACTGTGCCGCATGCTGGAACGAACCCGCCGGTATCGCCAGCACACCGAACAGCGTCAGGCCCAGAACCACGACGAACGCGGTGGCCGGCCCAGCAAGCCTGATCCAGTGCGGATGAAGGTGCAGGACAACCTCTTCATCGCTGGTCAGAATGCTCTCTGGAAATCCCACGCGGCCGATCGTCTCACCGTCACCACGTCAGCGGCGCCCGAGGGTCGATCGGCTCGGCGTCACCGCAGATGGACGACGTCCCCCGCGGCGAAGGCCCGGCCGTCCACGACAAGCCGGCCATGGGCGTCCACAGCTGTGGCGGCGCCCACCACGACAGCACCGTCGGGCAGCTCAACCCGCACCTGCTGACCGAGCGTCGCGCACACCGAGCGGTAAGCGTCCCTGGCACGATCCGGTTCCGCGAGCCAGGCCCGGTATCCCGCGGCGAGTTCCCGCAGCACCTCGATCAACAACTCACCCCGGCCAGTCGCCGGCCGCGACGCCCGCCGCTGGCAGAGCGCCACGCTGGTCGCCCCGAGGGGCAGCTCATCGGCGGCCGTATCGACGTTCAGGCCCACCCCCACGACCACCGCGGTCGTTGCCGGTTGGCAGGGAACGGCCTCGGCAAGGATTCCCGCTACCTTCGCGCCGTCCACCAGCACGTCGTTCGGCCACTTGAGAACGGCCGGGATACCGGCGGAACCGCGCAGCGCGCCAACCAGCGACGCGCCGGTGAGCAACGGCAGCCAGCCGAGGGCCGCGGCCGGCACCATGGGCCGCAGCAGCACCGAGAAGGTGAGTCCCGCGCCCGGTGGCGAGACCCAGGACCGGTCAAGACGCCCACGGCCGGCCCACTGCGACTCGGCGACCAGCACCCGCCCTTCACGGGCGCCCGCCTTCGCCGCCGCCACAAGATCGGCGTTGGTCGAGCCGGTCTCCCCGACGACCCGCACGTCGAGGCCGTCGTCGGCGAGCGCCGCCGCTACCAGGCCGGCGTCCAATGGAAGCCGGCGCGGATGTGTCTTCGATGTCCGCATGCCAGTCAGGGTGCCACCGACCGGCCTGTTACCGGAGCGTTGTCCTGGCGGGCTGACTACCGTTACGTTCCGCCACGGGTACTGGTTTGTGCCCCCCACCCGCGAATCGAGCACGCGGAGCCGTACCCGCCGTACGCTGCCCGGCATGGTACTTCCTGTTCCCGCTCAGAATCCCGCGCAGGGCTCGGTACCCGACCTTCTGACGGCCACCGGCAAGATTGCCGAGTTGAAGCGGGTCAACGACGAAGCGGTACACGCTGGTTCCCAGCGGGCCGTTGACGCCCAGCACGCCAAGGGCAAGATGACAGCCCGTGAACGGATCGAGGCATTCCTCGACCCCGGATCGTTCGTCGAAACGGACGCGTTCGCTCGGCACCGCTCGCATGATTTCGGGCTCGATCGCAACCGCCCCTACGGTGACGGCGTGGTGACAGGATACGGCACGGTGGACGGCCGCCAAGTCTGCGTGTTCAGTCAGGACTTCACGGTTTTCGGCGGCAGCCTGGGCGAGGTCTTCGGCGAGAAGATCATAAAAATCATGGACCTGGCGCTGAAGACCGGCTGCCCGGTGGTGGGTATCAACGACTCGGGCGGCGCGCGTATCCAGGAAGGCGTTGTTTCGCTGGGCCTCTACGGTGAGATCTTCTATCGCAACGTGATGGCGTCGGGAGTCGTCCCACAGCTTTCGCTGATCATGGGCCCGTGTGCCGGCGGTGCCGTTTACTCCCCCGCCATCACCGACTTCACCCTGATGGTCGACAAAACCAGCCACATGTTCATCACCGGTCCAGACGTCATCAAGACCGTGACCGGCGAGGACGTCGGCATGGAGGAGCTCGGCGGCGCGCACACGCACAACTCCCGCAGCGGTGTCGCCCACTTCCAGGCCGTGGACGAGACCGACTGCCTGGAGAGCGCTCGGGCGCTGCTGTCGTTCCTGCCGTCGAACAACATGACGGATCCGCCGGCCTTCGCCGCGGTGGCCGACATCCAAGCGGAGATCACCACCGAGCTGGACGTGTTCATCCCGGACTCGCCCAACACTCCCTACGACATGCACACAGTGATCGAACATGTGCTCGACGAGGGCGACTTCCTGGAGATCCACGCCCAGTTCGCACAGAACATGATCTGTGGCTTCGGGCGGATCGACGGACGTTCGGTGGGCGTCGTCGCCAACCAGCCGATGCATTTCGCCGGCACCCTCGACATCGACGCCAGCGAAAAGGCGGCACGCTTCGTCCGGACGTGCGACGCGTTCAACATCCCGGTACTCACCTTCGTCGATGTTCCCGGCTTCCTGCCCGGTACCTCGCAGGAGTGGAACGGGATCATCCGCCGCGGCGCGAAGCTCATCTACGCCTACGCCGAGGCCACGGTCCCCAAGGTCACCGTCATCACCCGGAAGGCCTACGGGGGTGCATACGACGTCATGGGATCGAAGCACCTGCGGGCCGACATCAACCTGGCCTGGCCGACCGCGGAAATCGCGGTGATGGGCGCCCAGGGCGCGGTAAATATCATCTACCGCCGGGAACTCGCGTCCACCGACAGCCCGGAAGACCGCCGCGCGGAACTGATCGCGGACTACACCCAGCACTTCGCCACCCCCTACATCGCCGCCGAACGCGGGTACGTGGACGCTGTGATCTCGCCGTCAGTCACCCGTCGCGAAGTGATCCGAGCCCTTCGGCTGCTGCGGACCAAGCGGGAGTCGCTCCCGCCCAAGAAGCACGGAAACATTCCGCTGTAGGTGCGCCTCACCTTCATGAAAGGAACGTCAGGTGGATACCAGCGGCGACAGCCACACCCGTCCGTATCTGCGGGTGGTGTCGGCGAACGCGTCCGCCGAGGAGATTGCCGCGGTGGTCGCGGTGCTCCGCCTGCGGGCGGCGGCCTCACCGCCCGGCCCGACGGCGCCGTCGGGCTGGACCGACCGGGCCGCGGCGCTCCGCCAGACCGTACGTTCCGGCCCGGACGCGTGGCGGCAGACCGGTTTCGTCCAGGGCGTCCGCACCCGAGCCGACTGGTAACCCGCGGAGGTTCCGGCAGCAGGGCGTTCGGCCAGACAGCGGCGTCCGGGTGGATGGATCGCGAAGCCGCGGAGAGATACGCCGGAGGTATCGCGCGTCGACCGACGAGCCAGGGCACCCATGCATCGCGCGGCAATGGACGGGCAGCGATGAGGCGAGGCGCCGCCCGGACGCCGCGAGCCGGCCAGGTCCTGTTGCCGGCGCCGCTAAGAACTAAGAACGCCTACTGCCGACAACAGATGTGAGGTCCCCGGCCTCCGCGGGACATTAGGACTCAGCCACGCTGAACGAGGACGGGAGAAACGTGCGTAAGATCCTCATCGCCAACCGGGGAGAAATCGCTGTCCGGGTCATCCGCGCGTGCCGGGACGCCGGGTACGCAAGCGTCGCGGTGTACGCCGAGCCCGATATCGATGCCCTCCATGTCCGCATCGCGGACGAAGCGTACGCCCTCTCGGGCAACACACCGGGCGACTCCTATCTTCGAATAGACAAGATTCTCGATCTCTGCCGGGCAAGTGGCGCCGACGCCGTCCACCCCGGCTACGGCTTCCTGTCGGAGAACGCCGACTTCGCCGAGGCGGTCATCGCCGCGGGCATGACCTGGATCGGGCCGCCGCCCGAGGCCATCCGGCGCTTGGGTGACAAGACCGCGGCCCGGCACATCGCCCTTGCCGTGGGGGCGCCGCTCGCCCCCGGCACCGCCGATCCCGTTGGCGGCATCGAGGAGGTCCTGGCCTTCGCGGATCAGTACGGGCTGCCGGTCGCCATCAAGGCAGCCTTCGGCGGTGGCGGGCGTGGGCTCAAGGTCGCGTGGAACAGCGACGAGCTGCCTGAGCTCTTCGAAAGCGCGGTCCGCGAGGCCACCGCCGCGTTCGGCCGGGGTGAGTGCTTCGTCGAGCGCTACCTGGACCAGCCCCGCCACGTCGAGACCCAGATCCTCGCGGACACCCACGGCACAGTCGTCGTCGTCGGCACCCGGGACTGCTCGTTGCAGCGGCGCTACCAGAAACTCGTCGAGGAGGCCCCGGCGCCGTTCCTCACCGAGGAGCAGCGCACGTCGCTTTATCAGGCCTCTCGGGCCATCTGCCGGGAGGCCGGCTACGTGGGCGCGGGCACGGTCGAGTTCCTCGTCGCCCGAGACGGGATGATCAGCTTCCTCGAAGTCAACACCCGCCTGCAGGTCGAGCATCCCGTCACCGAGGAGACCAGCGGCATCGACCTCGTTCGCGCGCAGTTCCGCATCGCCGAGGGTGAGGCACTCGACCCGACCGACCCGGCCCCCCGGGGGCACTCGATCGAGTTCCGTATCAACGGCGAGGATCCCGGGCGTAACTTCCTGCCGGCCCCGGGCACGGTCACCCGGTTTGTCGCGCCCACCGGGCCGGGTGTGCGGGTCGACACCGGTGTCGAGTCCGGCACCGTTATCGGCGGCGCCTTCGACTCGCTGCTCGCCAAGCTGATCGTCACTGGCGCGAGCCGGACCGAGGCGCTGGAACGCGCCCGCCGCGCGCTGGCCGAGATGGCCGTCGACGGTATGGCCACGGTGCTGCCGTTCCATCGGGCTGTCGTACGGGATCCGGCTTTCGCGCCGGGGGACGCGACCGAACCGTTCCGAGTGCACAACCGCTGGATCGAGACCGAGTTCGACAACACGATCCCGGTCTTCACCGGCGGCGCGGACGCCGAAACCGCGCCGGTGGAGCGAGAGTCGGTGGTGGTGGAGGTCGGCGGCCGGCGTCTTGAGGTTGTCCTGCCCGCTGGCCTCGGATCGGCGGCCGCTCCGGCGGCCGGTCGCGCGGCTCCGCCCCGGAGACGCTCCGGCGCGAAAGCAACGAAGGCCGTTGCTGGGAACGCACTGACCAGCCCCATGCAGGGCACCATTGTCAAGATTGCTGTCAGTGACGGCGACACCGTCGAAGCCGGTGATCTTATCGTCGTCCTGGAGGCGATGAAGATGGAACAACCGATCACCGCGCATCGGGCGGGTGCCGTGGCCGGGCTCACCGCGACCGTCGGTGCCGTCGTCTCCAGTGGCGCCGTCCTCTGCGAGATCACAAGCGACCGGCAATAGGGGTGTGGATCAAGGAAAGGGGCTGGGGCACCTGCCCCAGCCCCGCGACGCCGCACCCCCTGCTGCCGGTTGCCCCAGGGACTGATCCCGGCCGCTTCCCGGCCGGCTGACAGACTCCCGGGAAACCTGTCCGTAGGCTGGCGAGTGTGGCAGCAGGCATGGAAGCGGGCATGGAAGAGGGCCGGGTTCCCGGGGACGGGTCGGTGGACCCAGGCGGCAAGCGGCCGGTGTCACCCGAGCGACCGCCCTTTGCCGGGCTGGTGTATTACCTGGTGGGCGGAACGCTGCCCCCGCGGTACACGCCATGGGTGTCGCACGATCTGACAGGTCCGCGGTGGCGGGTCCGGCAGGCTTCCCGCCCGCCGTTGGTTATGCTGCCATTCGCGATCATGTTCGCGCTGCTACCCGGGCGGCTGGAGGTCCGGCTCACCATCTCGATCTTCCTGCTCGTCGCGACGGTGGGACTCGGATTCGCCACCGCTGGCCACTTCCGCAACCGGCGCCTCGTCCAGCACGGTCTCGCACCGGTCCTCCCGCCCGAGGAAGACGACGGCATCGACCTTTAGAGCGCCCGGCAATAGGGGAC
>NZ_CAKJTP010000029.1:0-8441 GCF_917627335.1 Protofrankia sp. CiT1
GTTCTACCTGGGCCGACGACAACGAGGCGAGGCGCCGTCTGGCGCCGGCAGACCCTGGACGAACTTCCGGCGGCGACCACTAGAGGTGAGCTGTATCAGTGTGGCCCCGGGAGCACAACCAAAGACCGCCCGAACACAACAAACCAGACAGGCGGTTTTCGAAACACGGGTCAGCACGCGAGCCAGCTGACGATCTCTTTGGTGATGATGTCCGGTGCCTCCTCCGGGAGGAAGTGCCCCACCCCGTCCAGCAGCTTCCAGGTATAGGGACCGCTGACGTAACGCCCGGAGCCCTGCGCGGTCGAGGCCAGCATGCACCGGTCAAGACGGCCGTGCAGCTGCAACGTCGGCGCGGTCACCGGCTGCCGGCGCAGAGCCGCCGCGAACCGAGCACCGTCCGGCCGGAACAGCGATCGGAAAGCCCACCGGTGATACTCCAGGGAACTATGCGCAACCCCAGGGATCCGGATCGCCTCGCGATAGCGGTGTTCCACCTCAACAGCTGGATAACCAGGACCGCCCCACAACCGCAACAGCCGCCCTACATCTGCCGCGTCATCGGCGACCAGCTGCCGCTCCGGACGCCACGGCAGCTGGAAGGCGATCAGATGGCGGGCCGAGAGACCCTGCCCGCGCGGGCTCGCCACCATCTCGTGCCGGACCCGCAGGGGATGGGGCATTGCCAGCACGACAAGACCGCGTACCAGCCGCGGAAAAAGCGCCGCCGTCGCCCACCCCGCCACACCACCCCAGTCGTGCCCGACAATCACCGCGTCCCGCTCACCGAGCGCCCGGACCAGACCGGCAACATCATCGGACAGGGTGAACACGTCATACCCGCGTGGCGGCTTGTCGCTGGCGCCGTATCCACGCAGGTCCGCAGCCACCACCCGGTATCCGGCCGCGGCGATACCGGTCAGCTGGTGGCGCCAGGCCCACCAGAACTGTGGGAAACCATGTAGCAACAACACGAGCGGACCATCGCCAGACTCGACCACGTGCAGGCGAGTGCCATTGGCAGATATGTCACGATGCTGCCACGGACCGTCCACAAGGACGGTGCTGATCTCTGGAACAGTGGCCTCCATCGTGTCTCAGGATGACAGACCGGCGACCTGGTCGATCCGTGCCCGCCTGCCTGCCCGGCCCGCCCACAGCGCTCTGATCCACCCACCCCGGCGTTCCGCCGATGCGTCCCCCGAGCCCGCAACGGGCTATGGGTGCCCCGATGCTGCCTCGCTGGATCTCTGTGGATCTCCGTGGATCTCCGGCGGAGATCCACGGAGCCTCAGAACCTGTACAGAAAATCCAAACCAGGCTCTCAGAGCGTGTTTGAGATCGTCATTCCGGCTCGCCGCGACCAGACGCCCCCTGGCTGCGTTGTCGGCCACACCGATACAACTCATCCGGTATCGCTTCGGCCTGCCGCCTTGCCAGGGGGCGCCTGGACGCGGCTCACTGATCGAAAGCCCGATCTCACACACGCTCTCAGTGGCTGGAGACCGAGTTCCGCGCGCTGCCCGGCACGTGTCCGTTGGAGTGGTTTGCCGCACCACCCGCGACTGTCGTCGGATGCTTCAGCCACGCGATGTCCTCCTTGACCGTCCGCAAGGTGCGCTCGGGTGGCGAAACCTTCTTCAACCGCGTTGCCCCGAACAGAGCCAGCATCCCGGCGACGACCAGATAGAGCAGCGTGGTCAGGAAGTACGCCCAGAACCGCTCCACGCCGGCCCAGGTGAACAGCTCTCCGAACCCGATCGTGACCGCGATCAGAGCGCCGAGGCCGAGGCCCGCGGCAGCCACCAGGAACCCGACGCCAAGCGCGGCAGACATAGCCTGCTTCGAAAGCTCCGCTTTCGCGAGATCGATCTCCTGTCGGACGAGTAGTGACAGGTCTCGCGCCGCGACCGCGACAAGTTCACCGAGTGTCGCGTCTCGGCCGGCCGAGCGGTCCTGCGTTGGAGTCGACACCGTTGCTCCTCCTTCTGGTGGCCCGTGGGCCTCGGGCGCGCGAAACGATTCCTGATCGCGTACCGTTGGCCAGCGGGCACGGGTTGTCCCGCGCCGGAGTGGCTGCTGGTCGCGCGCACCGCGACACGAGGCAACGGCCGATACCGTCCAGGTCACCAGATGGTGCCCGATCGGCAACAGCCAACACATCCGCAACGCTCGTGCGTGGGTGTTCCGCGCGGGTGTTGCGACCGCCTCGGCGGCCTATGCCTCCCTCACATCCAGCTCCCCCACCTTCATACCGCTCTCGGGCCCCGGCCGGCGCGAAACAAACGATCATTTGACTGAGTACGGTGCGACAATCCTGTATCACCCGCCGCGGACGCCTCTTGCGCAGTCTGCCGTGTCCAGAGCCGGCCCGCCGGCCAGACGCGCTGTGATGCGCGCGCCTGGCCGCTCCGGGCAGTTTCGCCCAGGCCTTCGGACGCCACCGCAGGACAAACGGACCACGGCGGCGCTACGTTCGTCCAGTTGCGGAACGGCCGTCAGACGTTCCCGAGGTACTCGGGAACGCCGGAGCCGCCGCGTCGGCCACAGCAGATTCGATCATGACTCCTCCCGCGGCGGCGGAGATTCGCCGCGCCCGCGGGATGCCCAGCTGCCCATCTGTGGTGCGGGCGGGCTGTAGCGTACGGACAATGACCGCTGTAGTCGGGTCGGACCCCCTTGCCCGCCTCGCCACCCTGCCAGGTGTCACCGACGCGGTCGCCGCTGCCCGAACCTCTGTGGACACCTTGCTGCGGCATCGGGTCATGCGCCGCGACAGCGCCAGGGTGACCGCCGAGGCCTCCCTGCGCACCGCGCGCGCATCCGCGGCGCTGGACGGTCACGACATCGCGCTGGACGACCTCCGCGCACACCTCGGTCACGATCTTCGACCGGCGACAGCCGCCGGCGGCAGCGACTCTTTCAGGGCCGCGCTGGGCGCGGTCCGGCTCTACGCGGAGCTGGGGACGCTGCGTGATACCTGGGAGCACGCGCCCCGCCAGGCGCTCGCCCGCATGCATGTGCTTGTCGCGCGTGGGCTCATCGCGGACGCCGATCTCGGCCGCCCACGAGTAGCGACCTGGCCAGCCCCAGGAGCCGCGTCGGCAGCCATGAACGACCCGCTGGGGGGCCCGGGCGGCCCCGCCGGCCCGGTGGGCCCTCTCGGGCTCGGCCCAGCGCCCACGCCCGCCGAAGCCACCGCGCGCCTGGACGGGCTCACCGAGTTGTTGATGGCCCGGACCGCAGCTCCGGCGATCATCGTTGCGGCGGTCGTGGAAGGTGAGCTGCTGGCCATCCGCCCGTTCGGCGGCTTCGACGGGATCATCGCCCGGGCGGCTGGACGACTGGTACTGATCAGCCGCGGCCTCGATCCCAAAGCCGTGACCGCGACCGACGTCGGGCACATCGAAGCCGGGCGGATCGACGGTCACCGTACCTACGCCAACACCCACGCCAAGGCCTACGCCGATGCGGTGCACGCCTACCTGGGGGCGGATACCCACGGCGTCGGCGCATGGGTCATTCACTATGCCCGAGCCGTGGAGCTGGGTGCCCGCGAGTCCCTCGCCATCTGCGAAGCCATCGCCCGCGCCGACTGAGATAGCACCGACCAGGACAGCGCCGCGGTGGCCGGGCGGTTTGGCCACCGGTTGAGAGGGTACGCACAACGGGCCGAGCGAGCTTACCACGCCACTGTCCGGCAATCGTGGGATCCCTGGCGGCTGACCGCGAGATCCCACGGACGGCTCCCGCGACGCCCCCCAAACGGGAGCCGTCCCTCGGTCAGCCACGCCAGTCAGCCAGGCGGCGTTGGCCACGCCGCGTTGGCCACTTCCTCAAATCGGCTTAAACCTTCATTAGACCATATGTGGCGCCTGTGGAGGAGAAAGCATCCACAGGCGCCACATAGGTCATGGTGGGCGTCCGTCCCCATTCCTGACGACGGAAGGGCCTTGCCATGACATCCGCACCGCCCGATCTCACCCACGCGGCGCCCGGAGCTGACCCGAGCCTCCGGCCGCTTGCCATAACCGATGATCCACAACTGCTCGACGACATCATCCGGCTCGCCGCGGCCGCCGGCGTCACCGTGGACGCGGTCGTCGATGCCCATCTTGCCCGCAGATACTGGAACAACGCCCCGCTTGTCGTCGTCGGCAGCGACCGGGTGACGTCGTGCGTGGTCGCTGGGCTGCAACGGCGGCCAGGCGTGGTGCTGCTGAGCGCCGATCTCGACGACGGCGGCGTGTGGGAGGCAGCCGTGCGTCTCGGCGCCGAGCACGTGGCTTTTCTGCCGGACGCGGAGGAATGGCTTGTGGACGTTTTCGCGGCCGCCGCCGAACCGGACCAGCGCCGCGCCACCGTGGTAGGCGTGATCGGTGGACGGGGTGGCGCCGGGGCTACCAGCCTCGCGATCGCGCTGACTCTGGCCGCCCTGCGCCGAGATCTTCAAACGGTGCTGGTGGACGCCGACCCGCTCGGCGGTGGGATCGACCTTGCTCTGGGGATCGAGAACCGGCCAGGCGCGCGCTGGCCGGATCTCGCGGACGCCCGCGGGCGGGCGCCTCGCCGCATGCTGACCGATTCGCTGCCGTCCCTCGGGGAGCTCGCCGTACTGTCCTGGGACAGAATCAGCCCGAGCGCGATTCCACCGGTCCTGATGACCTCGATGTTGGCCAGCACCCGGCGCGGCAATGACGTGCTCGTTGTCGACCTTCCCCGGTCTCCTGACCAGGCCGCGGCTATTGCGATGCAGATGGCTACAATGATCATTGTAGTCGTGCCGGCTGAGGTCCGCGCGATCGCCGCTGCCGGCCGGATCTGCGGTACCGCAAACCGGCACTGCGCGGACGTCCGAATTGTCGTGCGCCTCCCCGGCCCGGCCCGGTTGGCTGCCGGCACCGTCGCGGACGCGCTCGCGCTGCCGGTCGCCGGGGTGCTTCGGCACGAATCGGGGCTCGCCACCGGGCTGGAACGGGGAGAACCACCGGGTAGCCGACGCCGAAGCCCACTTGCCCGGGTCAGCGGACGGATCCTCGATGAACTCGGCTTTGCCCGTACGGACGTGGCTGTATGAGCGGTTATCCGGACGGGGGTCCGGCCGCGGGGGCGACACCGCGCCATCCGTCTGGCGCCATCGCGGTCGAACGGACCGAGCGCGCTCACCCACAGCCCGCAGCGGGCGTACCAGCCACCGCGGCCACCGGCGGCGCAACCACGGGACCACGCCCCGATGAGGCGCTCCTGGCCGGGATCCGGCGCAGGCTCGTGGACGCGGACGCAACACTGACATCCTCGCGAATCGCCGTGGCGGTCCGGGCGGAGACCGGACCTGCCGGTAACGACTCCCTCGCGCTGCATCGGTCACTGCGGTCAGAACTGATGGGTGCGGGCCCGCTCGAGCCACTGCTCGCGGACCCGTCCATAACGGACGTTCTTGTCAACGGACCCGGCGAGGTCTGGGTGGACCGAGGCGCTGGTCTCCAGCGGTCCGCCATCACCTTCGCCGACGATGACGCGGTGCGCCGCCTCGCGGTCCGGTTGGCCGCGGCAACCGGGCGACGCCTTGACGCGGCGACGCCGTTCGCGGACGCGAGACTTGGTGACGGCACCCGTCTGCATGCGGTCCTCGCCCCGATCTCGGTAACAGGGACCTGCCTGTCGCTGCGAATCCCCCGGCGGCGGCCCTTCACACTAAATGATCTTGTGGAGGTCGGGACAATACAGCCCGCTATGGTGGAGGTGTTGGACGCGCTCGTCCGCACCCGTATGACAACCCTGATCACGGGCGGGACGGGGTCAGGAAAGACCACCGTGTTGGCCGCGCTCTTGGGCCGGGTCGGCCCGGACGAACGTGTCGTGATCGTGGAGGACACCGCCGAACTCGTCGTCGGTCTGGCGCACGTCGTACGGCTGGAATCCCGCCCGCCCAACATCGAGGGTGCCGGCGGAATCGACCTGCGCGATCTGGTTCGTCAAGCGCTACGGATGCGGCCTGACCGAATCGTCGTCGGCGAGGTTCGCGGGGCCGAAGTCGTGGATCTCCTCATTGCGCTTAACACCGGCCATGAGGGCAGCTTCAGCAGCGTACACGCCAATAGCGCAGTGGACCTCCCACCGCGCCTGGAGGCCCTCGCCGCGCTTGCCGGACTGGACCGCGCGGCCCTGCACAGCCAGCTTGCCTCGGCCGTACAGGCTGTCGTCCATATCAGCAGAGATCGCGACGGGACACGCAGGCTGACCGAAATCAGCGTGTTACACCGCGATCAGAGCGGGCCTGTCCGCGTACTGGCCGCCCTGCGCCTACGCCGCTGGCACGCAACGTCGATGGATCCCGAACCTGGGACGACGGCCAGCGTGGTCGTGGCCGAGGCAGGCGCACGTGTCCTTGACCAGCTGCTAGCCAAGCGCGGCGGCCCACGTCTTGGTGTGCTTCGCGGCGACCCCGGCAGCCCGCGATGCTGATGCTGGCGCTGGCCACCGCCTGCTCGGCCGCTGCCGCGGCACTCGCCTCAGGGCCGATCGGACGGCGTCCGCCACGGGTTCGGGCGGCGACGCCGGTGACCGAGCGGACCGGCGCAGCCGGCGAGCTGAGTGGTCCGCCGAAACCGCCGTCCGCCCGTTTCCGACCACCGCTGGCAATATGGTCAATATGGTTGATATGGGCATTTGTGGTAGCTGTCATTGGCGCATGTTTCGGGCTGGCAGCGGCCTGCATCACCATCATCGGTACCGTGACGGCCCACCGTGCCCGACAGCGCGCCGCGATACGGCGCTGGCGCAACGCCCAACGCGCGGACGCACAGGAGATCCTGTGGGCCCTCGCCACCGAGCTTGAGGCGGGCCGGAACCCGTCCGACGCGCTGCGTACAGCCGTCGAAGACCTCGGTCGCGACGATGCCGATGCCGGCCGGCCGCTCCTGCCCCGGTACCCGCGGGACACCCGCACCCGCGTAAGCGACTCACTGGCCCTGCGTACTGGCCTTGCGCACCGGGCAGACCCCGCGACCATGCTGGCACGCTGCGAAGCAGCGACGCTACGCCAGCTTGCGGCCGCATGGCGGGTGAGCCAGATCGCCGGTATCCCGTTGGCTCCGATGGCGAACAGACTGGCCACGGTTATCCGGGACGAGCGCGAGAAAGACGGCGAGGTGTCAGCGGCGCTCGCCGGGCCACGGGCATCAGGACGGCTCGTCGCATCGCTGCCTCTCGCCGGGATCGGCCTGGGCGTGCTCATCGGCGCCTCCCCTTTGGACGTTCTGCTCCACACCCCCGCCGGAACCGCCTGTCTCGCGATCGGTATCGCGCTCGACCTCGCCGGCCTGGCATGGATCAACCGACTCACCGAACAGGCTGGCGCACACGCGGGGAGCGACCAAAACCGTTACGGCGCCCGACCAATGACGGCGGAAGCGTCGTGAACCCACCTCCGCAGTGGGCCATGCTTGCCGCCGCGGCGGCAAGCATGGCGGCGGCGTCCTGGCTGACCGGGACGACGACGCTGGGTGAGCGCGTCCAGCGCCGGACGCGCTCACTTGCGCAGCCATCCCATGCCGGCACGGCACCGAACGGACAGCTGATCACTGAACACATGCCAGTGATCAGCTACTCAACATCCAACGATCATTGGATTGACAACCATTCATACAGCGAGCCACAACGAACGACGGGCCGGTCGCGGCTTCAACGGATCACGTTCGGGATAGCGGCTGCTCTCGGTCCTCTCGTCGTATTCAACGGCCCCGCGGGCGTACTGATCGGACTCGTCCTCGGGGTAGCTGCGGTCCGTCTACTGGCTGGCAGGCCGGACAACCACTCGCGGCGCCGCTACGAACGCCTTGCTGATGATCTTCCACTGGCCCTCGATCTCATTGCGGCGTGTCTAACGGCCGGTGCGCCCGTCGTGACAGCTCTGGAGACCGTTGCCGACGCGGTCACCGGGCCGCTCGGTGCGGAACTGAGCCTTGTCGGGCGTGCTTTGCGACTGGGCGCGCCCATCGACGAAGCCTGTCGCCGGCTACTCGAGCCCGGCCTCGGAGAACGACCCCCGATGGACTGGTGGGCCGCCATACGCGCGCCGGAAATCACCACGGCGGTACGCGAGATCGCGACCTTCGCACGGGCGCTGGCCCGAACCGAGGACTCGGGCGCCCGGCTGGCCGCCACTCTCGCACGGCTCGCGGACCAGACTCGGGCGCACCACCAGGAACATGCCCTGGCCGCCGCACGCCGGGCAGGAGTCACCGCGGTGGCGCCACTCGGGCTGTGCTTCCTGCCCGCGTTCCTTGCGTTGGGGGTCGTGCCGGTCATAGCGGGCGCGGGCAGGGGACTGGCGCCGCTGTAACTGTGCCTACTGGATCTGTGACTGTACCCACTGAAGCCACTGAAACTGAAGCCACTGAAGCTGTACCCGCCGAGTCCAGCCGTCCGGTCCAGTCCGGTCC
>NZ_CAKJTP010000029.1:9159-32257 GCF_917627335.1 Protofrankia sp. CiT1
AGTGGCAGGGGATGGCGTGCCCATCGACGCACAACGCTGGGAGGCCAGCCCGGCGGACTGGTGAGCTCAGTTTGTCGTTTGGCCTGTCAAGCGTGTCACCGTCAGCTGGCCGCACGGTGGAAAACAAAGCGTTATCCACAACCTGGTTCTCGCACTCGCCATCGACCCACTCATACGAAATAATGGCCGTATGGACGGAGAAACATTCCGTCGCAAGCCAGAAATCCCGTAATCGGTCGGGGCCGCTGATCTGGAGGTCACCCATGATGCCCACGCTCCCGGCACGCGGCCCGCTGCGCATGACTCATTGGAGACAGCTGTTGACCAAGCTGTTCGTTGGGCTTTTCACGCACCTGACGGCAAACGGCTCACAGTCGGGTCGAGCCGGCCGCTGGAACATCACTTCCGGAACTGTTCGGAAATTCCGCGACGACACGGGAATGTCGACTGCGGAGTACGCCGTGGGCACAGTCGCCGCAGTCGGGTTCGCCGCCGTGCTCTATGCGGTTATCCATAGTTCGGCAACCCGCACGCTACTGACCAACATCATAAATCGGGCATTGTCGATTCAGTTCTGAGGCGAATCGAAACGATATTCGGATAACGGCAAAAAATTTTGCTCACAAATTTCTGCCGACGACCGATGATTCCGAGAGTGCCAACGACAATATGATTACGCTACGCCGCACCCGCTCTGGCGACACCGGAGAACCTGGCCTTCCTCACGCCGCGGCAGCCGGCAGCAAACGGCGCACGGCTGATGACAGCGGCCAGGCAACAGCCGAACTGGCGTTCGCGATCCCGTCTCTGATACTCGTGCTGCTGATCTCAATATGGCTTGTCAGCGCCGTGGCCATTCAAGCGCGGTGCGCGGAGGCGGCTCGCGTAGGGGCCCGTGCCGCCGCTCGCGGGGAAACTGACGAAACAGTGCGATTATGGTCTGGAAGAGCCGCGCCGCACGGTTCAGAAATATCTATCACTCGTGGCTTTAATTTCGTTGTGGTACGGGTCGCTCTCGACACACACGCAACCATGGGAATCGCTTCCATCACTCCTTTCATCACTATTAAAGCATCATCAACAGCACCGCTTGAAGCAGCCGGAAGCACCGAAGAAAGCCATCTTGACAGCAGTTCCTGAGAATCAGGAAAGAAGGAGAAAAATGCCTTCGAAAGACATGATCGAAACGCGCCCGAAGGAATGGTTTCGATGGCGGCTACACGATGAATCCGACGGCGGGAACATGCCGCGGAGAAAGCGTCCGGGCGACACGGGCTCGGCGACCGTACTCGTACTTTCCGCATTTCTCGTTCTTGGCGCCTTAACCGGCGTCGTCCTGATGGTGGCGATGATCGCGGTCTATCGTCAGCGGGCCGCGAACGCCGCCGACATGGCAGCGCTCGCGGCCGCCAGCGATCCATTCGGAAATCCACTGTCCAGGTGCGCCCGTGCTGACGAAATCGGATTCGCGAACCACGGCCGCGTCCTGTCCTGCATGATCTCGGGAGATATCGTGAAGATTGAAATAGCAATCGATCTGCCCGGAACGCTCAGAGGCTTTGGACCGTTGCTTGCCCAGGCCCGTGCCGGCCCGTGGAACGCAACCGCTGACGGTTCTGCCCTGAGCGCTCCGCCCACCCGCGAAAGCCACGGTCGCGCCGGTGATCCGCGCGTGGAGATGGCCCGCACCACCGGGACAGAGCCAGCTCGCAGCCTACGAAGGCGTGTCCTGCCCGGCTCCGGTCGGATCGAGTCGCCGCAGTACAGCCGCCAGCAACCGGTGCGAGGCCGGCTTGTCCAGCGGTTCGTTACCATTGCCGCACTTTGGCGAGTACACACACGATGGACATCCAGCAACGCACTCACAAGCGGCGATCACATCTCGAGTCGCCCGGAGCCAGGGCCCACCGTGCAGAAAGCCCCGTTCGGCGAAGCCCGCTCCACCCGGATGGCCGTCATAGACAAATACCGTGGCCCTGCCCGTATCGGGATGCAACGCGGTGGACACCCCCCCGATATCCCACCGATCGCAGGTGGCGAACAGCGGAAGGATGCCGATCGCCGCGTGCTCGGCCGCATGGACCGCACCCGGGACATCATCTTCATCGATCTCCGCCTCGGCCAGCAGATCGTCGGTCACCGTGTACCAGACAGCCCGGGTGCGCAGATGCCGTGGGGGAAGGTCAAGCGGCTCCTCCCCCAGCACCTGTCCAGTCACGACCTGACGTCGCTGGTAGCCCACTACCCGACTACTGACCTCGACCATCCCAAGGTGCAGCTCGACCTCATCGACGCGCCGGGAACGGGCCACGTCCATCACCGTGATGTTGGTCACGTCCCTGGCCGATGTTGTCCAGCCCGGCGTGCCCGCCTCAACAAAGGCGACCGCCACATCAAGATCAAATTCGGTGACCACGTAAAAACTGCCCTGATGGAGATATACCGCGCCGCGGTGGACCGTCGCATGCGACGCCGCGGCGTCCACCGTTCCGAGCAGACGCCCGGTCGAGGCCTCCACGATCCGCACGGGCGGACCGCCGATGCCACGGATATCAACATTCGGTCGGTGTTGGTGCGTCCAGTACCAGCCTGTCGGCCGGCGCCGGAGCCGACCGCGACGCACGAGATCATCGACTGTGACCCGGGCCGCCGGCCCGAAAAGATCAAAATCAGCCTCGGTCAACGGCAGTTCGGCCGCCGCGCACTCCAAATGGGGACCGAGCACGTAAGGGTTGTCAGGATCAAGCACGGTGGCCTCGACCGGCCGGCCAAACAAGGCCTCCTGGTGGTGCACGAGATAGGTGTCAAGAGGATCATCACGAGCAATCATGATCACAAAGGCTCCCTGGCCGTCACGGCCCGCGCGACCCGCCTGCTGCCACAACGATGCGAGCGTGCCCGGATACCCGGTGATGATGGCGGCATCCAGCCCGGTAACGTCCACACCCAGTTCGAGAGCGTTCGTCGCGGCAACCCCAAGCAGCCGTCCCGAGCGCAGATCCGCCTCCAGCTCCCGGCGTTCCTCCGGCAGGTAGCCCGCACGATAGGCCGCAACTCGCTTCGCGAGCTCCTCCGACACGTCCGACAACGCTCGCCGGGCCGACTGCGCAACTGCTTCCGCCGCTCGCCGCGAGCGTACGAACGCAAGAGTACGTACACCGTCGATCACGAGATCCACAAGCAGATCCGCGGCTTCGGCGGAGGCCGAGCGGCGAACCTGCCCGCCGTGATCATTGATCGACGAGCCCCCCGGCCCTGCGAGTCCCGTCCCGCCGGGCGCCGATTCCAGGACAGCCGATACCGCTGGTTGCCGGGCCGGCATCGGTGCCGCGGGCGACGGTGCGGACGCTTCGGGACCCGCCAGCTGAAGAGCTGCCGGACAAGGCGGACCAGGCCGAGAGGACGCGGGCGGCTGCCAGGGATCGGTGAGTGGTGGTTCATACAGCACAAACCGTGTCGCGCCCCGGGGGGAGGCATCGTCCTCGACGACTTCAACATCGAGTCCGGTAAGAAGGCCGGCGGAACGGCCGGGGCCGGAGACGGTCGCCGACGCCAGGACGAACACGGGCATCGACCCGTACCGAGCAGCCACCCGTCGCAACCGCCGCAGCACGTGCGCGATGTGGGAGCCGAACACGCCCCGGTAGCCATGGCACTCGTCGACCACGACATATCGAAGACCCCGCAGGAAGACCGACCACCGCCGATGGTAGGGCAACACACCGTGATTCAACATGTCAGGATTAGTCAGTACGAACGTCGCGTGAGCCCGAACCCAGTCGCGCTCGGAGGCAGGCGTGTCGCCGTCGTAAGTAGCGGCACGCACCCCGGTCAGATTGAGCGCACGAACCGCACGGAGCTGGTCGTTCGCCAGCGCCTTGGTCGGAGCGAGGTACAGCGCCCGGGCCGATGGTCCGGCCAGCAGACCGCTGAGCACCGGCATGAGGTATCCCAGCGACTTGCCCGAAGCGGTGCCCGTCGCCAGCACGACGCTGCGTCCGCTGTGCGCATGCTCGGCGGCGAGCGCCTGATGAATCCATGGCGCGTCAATCCCCGCGGCCCTCAGCCGTGCGATCAGTACCGGATCCACCCACGCCGGCCAGGGCGCCCGCATACCAGCCCGAGCCGGGACGTACTCCACGTGTGTGACACACCGCCGACGACGGGCACGCGCGAAAAGTTGATCAAAAATCACCGCGCCACGATCCGGCGCGCCCTCGGGCACTGCGGTTCCGCCCACAGCAGCCCAGCGTAGGCCAGGACGCTCGACCCGCGCCTGGCTGGGCAAACATGCTCACGTGCCGGCTACACAGCCCTGTGTCGTTCGCTGGAGCGTCCCGACGTGACACATCGCGCTGATCGCAGCGAGACATCACACAGTCAACGATGAACAATAGAAAAACAATGAGATCGCAATAATATGCAGAATGCCAGTGGATGCAGGCAACGGCTGTGTCGCGGTGAGCCGGATTGATCCGAGCGTGGGAGGGTAGTGCCGCCGTGATGCCGGCCGTCCGCCGGACGGCTGTCGAACACACGCTAGGAGGAACCGTGGACCTGTCTCTCACGACCCGTGTGGAAGGGGACTTCACGATCGTCGTCGTGGGCGGCGAGATTGACGTCTACACGGCACCGAAGTTGCGTGAGCAGCTCATCGATCTTGTGTCGGGCGGGTCGTACCACCTCATCGTCGACATGGAAAGCGTCGAGTTCCTCGACTCGACCGGTCTCGGTGTACTCGTCGGCGGCCTCAAGCGGGTCCGGGCGCACGAGGGGTCACTGCGGCTCGTCTGCACCCAGGAACGGATATTGAAAATCTTCCGGATCACCGGTCTCACGAAGGTCTTCCCCATCCATGCCTCGGTCGAGGAAGCACTCGCCGCAAAGGACTAGGGCGCGCCTGATGGATGTTGGTCGATGTGGGCACCGATCCGCGCGATCGACGATCCATCAGACACGCCCTGGCCAGCCGAGAACGTCACGAACGGGCGTTTCGCCCGGCCGGGAGGCGGGCCCGGCCGACGGGGCCCGCGGTACACGCGGCCCTGCCGCCGGCTCCCCAGCTCCAGACGGCCGAGCCGGGGAGTCCCGGGCGCGCGGCCAGACGGGCCCCGGCCGATCGCCTGCGCACCCGGGACTCCCCGCGCAACGCCGGACGTCACATGATGGATGCCCGTCGGGCGACCGGACGCAACGAAGTGGTCGGCCACACAGCGCATGTCGGAAAGTCCTGTACCCGGTCATCCCCTCTCCCCCATAACGGTCAGGCACCCCAGAGCCCCCACCACCCATCGAGAGGCAGGTATTTCGACGCATGCCCATCGTCGAGTTGCGCTTCGCCGCCCTGCCCGGGCATGTCCGCACAGCCAGGCTGATCGCTGCCGCGATCAGCCGACGTTCGGGCGTGCCCGACGAGATCCTGGACGAGGTCAAGCTCGCGGTCGGTGAGGCATGTGCCCGAGCTGTCAGCGTGAACCGCCGGTCTGATCCACAAGCACCTGTAATCGTCCGGGTCAACGACGATGACGACGTGTTCGAGATATCGGTGTCCGACCGCGGGCCGCAAGACCGCGGTCGGACACCCGTCCACCACGATGGCCAGGTCCCCTCGCCCGCACTGATCGGTACCGACTGTGCCCAGGTCAGCAAGGATCAGGCCGGCGACGAGATCGGCGACGAGACGTCGCTGGTGGCTCCCGCGGGGCTCGGTCTCGCCCTCATCGAGGGCCTCGTGGACGACGTCACCGTTACCGCATGGCCCGACACACGTGGAACAGTCGTCACGATGCGCTGGCCGATCCGCAAGAAGGCGGACAAACCGATCTCAGCGATCTGACTCCGCGTCACACCGGAACCGAGGCCGCACCGGGACGCCGCGCCGGTCACCGGGGCAAGCCGCCATCGAGCGCGATTACTTATCGTAATCACGTAACATCAACGACACCAGACGGCAACCACTAGGGCATCGAAACCCACCCAGGGAACATGCACAAACCACCAAAGCACAACATTCATCAACTATGACCAACCAAAAACGAGCGCGTGTTACAGCCATGTGGATAGACTGCGCCGCATCGCACACTCGGTCGATCGGCCGGGTGAGATGCCGTGAGTGCTCCCCGTGGTACCGGACGGAGGTTCGGGGGAACGTGGGCCAGTGCGCTGGTTGCCGTATGACGGTACGACAGCGAGCCGGATAATCATCCGGACTCGTTCCAGCCGGCAGTCATGTCGGCGATCGCACTGCATACGTTGACGCGTACGCCGGCCCGGCGTCCCTTCGCGCCCGGACGGCGACCTCGAGGACGTCGTCAGGTGCGACGTCGGGCCGTGCGCGCCCATCGCCACGCCATAACTGGCGCCGGGCGGACTCGGAGGGTGCACCGACCTGACCGGGAGGGCCCATGGTCCCGATCCAAGCCGAGGCAGGTACAAACCCCGGTGGTGTCGCCATCGAACTTAGCGGAGGCCAGCTTGGGCTGGTCGCCAGTGTGGCGGCTATCGCAGCGATCGCGTTGCTGGTCGCCGGGTATCTGGTCCGCGAAGTGCTCGCCGCGAGCCAGGGAAGCCCCCGAATGATCGAGGTCGGCCGGGCCGTCCAAGAAGGCGCCGCAGCGTATCTACGACGGCAGTTCATCACTGTGGCGGGCTTCGTCGTCGTGATCCCGTTTGTGCTGCTGCTGCTGCCGGCGGACACGGCCGGCTCCCGGGTGGGACGCTCGGTGTTCTTCGTCCTCGGAGCCGTTTTCTCCGCGCTTGTCGGCTTCGTCGGCATGTCGCTCGCCACCCGTGCGAACACCCGTACCGCCGCCGCGGCCATCCAGCAGGGGGAGCGTGCCGCCATGCGGATCGCCTTCCGTACCGGCGGTGTCGTCGGGATGTTCACGGTTGGTCTGGGCCTGCTCGGAGCTGCGGTCGTCGTATTGGCCTTCCGTGACACAGCTCCGCAGGTCCTGGAAGGATTCGGGTTCGGAGCGGCGCTGCTGGCGATGTTCATGCGAGTCGGTGGAGGTATTTTCACCAAGGCCGCGGACGTAGGAGCCGATCTCGTCGGCAAGGTCGAACAGGGCATCCCCGAGGACGACCCACGCAACGCGGCCACGATCGCCGACAACGTGGGGGACAACGTCGGAGACTGCGCGGGAATGGCAGCCGACCTGTTCGAGTCCTACGCGGTGATGCTGGTAGCCGCGTTGATCCTCGGCGTCAAGGCCTTTGGCGAGAACGGCCTGGTCTTCCCGCTGCTCGTTCCCGCGGTGGGTGTACTCACCGCGATCATCGGCATCTTCTCAGTCGCCCCGCGTACCGGCGACCGCAACGGCATGGCGGCGATCAACCGAGGGTTCTTCATCTCGGCGCTGGTCTCCGCGGTCGGCGTGGTCATCGTCTCGTTCGCCTACCTGCCGGACAGCTTCGCCGGTTTCCCCGGCCTCGAGAAGAGCAGCCAGGGTGGCGACCCGCGGTTCATCGCGATCACAGCTGTCCTTATCGGCATCATACTGGCTACCGCAATCCAGCTCCTCACCGGTTACTTCACCGAAACCAACCGCAGGCCGGTTCAGGACATCGTGAAGGCATCCACCACGGGCCCGGCAACCAACATTCTTTCCGGTATCGGGGTCGGGCTGGAGTCGGCCGTGTATTCGGCGCTGCTCATCAGCGCGGCGGTCTTCGGCGCATACCTGCTCGGCTCCGGCAGTACCACAGTAGCGCTCTTCGCAGTAGCCCTGGCCGGCACCGGACTGCTGACAACGGTCGGAGTGATCGTATCCATGGACACCTTCGGTCCGGTCAGCGACAACGCCCAGGGTATTGCCGAGATGTCCGGTGAGGGCATGGACGGCGAAGGTGCCGCGATCCTCACCTCCCTCGACGCGGTCGGCAACACCACCAAGGCCATCACCAAGGGCATCGCGATCGCCACCGCGGTGCTGGCCGCCACCGCTCTGTTCGGATCGTTCACCGACACGGTCAACGAGGCGCTCATCGACGCAGGCCGGACCGCCCTGGGATCGCGCACCCTCGACATCGCCTATCCGGACGCCCTGGTCGGATTGATCATCGGCGCCTCGGTCGTGTTCCTGTTCGCCGGGCTCGCGATCAACGCGGTCGGGCGCGCCGCTGGACGGGTGGTGGAGGAGGTACGCGACCAGTTCCGAACCAAGCCAGGAATCATGGATGGTACCCAGAAGCCCGACTACGGTGCTGTTGTCGACATCTGCACCCGGGACTCACTACGAGAGCTGGTCACTCCAGGCACTCTTGCGGTTCTCGCGCCGATCGCGGTTGGCTTCGGACTCGGCTACCCACCGCTGGGCGCCTACCTTGCCGGGGCGATCGCCGGCGGCGTCCTCATGGCGGTCTTTCTCGCCAACTCCGGTGGGGCCTGGGATAACGCGAAGAAACTCGTCGAAGACGGCAACTACGGCGGCAAGGGCTCCGACGTCCACGCCGCCACCGTCATTGGTGACACCGTCGGTGATCCGTTCAAGGACACCGCCGGCCCGTCGATCAACCCTCTGATCAAGGTAATGAATCTGGTCAGCCTGTTGATCGCGCCATCTGTGGTGAAGTACTCGGTCGGTGATGACGAGAACAAACCGCTACGGATCGCCATCGCCGTCGTGGTCGTCGGGGTGATTTCCACCGTCATCATCTACTCGAAACGACGTAATACCGCACTAGGGCTTGCACCGGCAGTGACCGAACAGCGCTCGGCAGCCACCCCGAAGGCGACAGTGTAGCCAATCCCCTCATCGCTCCCACCCGGCGCACCAAGAGGAGGAGAAGGAGGGAGAAGAAGGGGGAAGGAGTGGGAAGGAGGAGTCACCGTCACCGCCGGAACGGGGCATCCGGCGGTGACGGACCGGGTCCCGTCAGGGCCCGCTCCGTCGACGTCAGCAGACCCGGGTGCGCGACACGGCGTACGGTCTCCTCCGGCGTCCACAACACCGGACGCCGGAGAAAGCCGCCGCGCCGCCGGCTGACATACCGGTGTGTGTCGACCTACTGTCGGGATATGGGCCCGGGAGCTCGCAACGAGCCCCAGGCCGGTTTCCACCGGCAGTTTGGCCGTCCGCACCGCAGCCCGACACCCTACGAGTCGCACAGCCGAAGTCGAACCACCCCCTGCAACGAGGAGAGAAGTGCCCCCGCGCACGAAGCCGACAAATAGCGGGACGCGCCGGTCGAACGCCGGGTCATCGAGCGCCGGGTCATCGACGCCCGTCGTCGAGCCCACGGCCTTCGGCACCGGCGCCGAGCCCGACACGGACATCGACACGTCCGGCAACGGCACCGCATCCCGTCCCAGCACGCGGACGAACACGAATAGTAATCGAACCGGTACCTCATCGACCGCTCCCAGCGGCACCGGGACCCGGCTGGTGATTGTTGAGTCACCCGCGAAGGCAAAGACCATCGCCGGGTACCTCGGCCCCGGCTGGCAGGTCGAGTCCAGTATCGGCCACATCCGGGACCTACCGCGCAACGCCGAGGAAGTGCCGGTCGCGCACAAGGGCAAACCGTGGGCCCGGCTCGGGGTGGACGTCGACAACGGCTTCGAGCCGCTCTACGTCGTCACGCCCACCAAGAAACCCCAGGTCAGCAAGCTCAAGGCGCTGGTCAAGGAAGCGAGCGAGCTCTACCTCGCCACAGATGAGGACCGCGAGGGCGAGGCGATCGCCTGGCACCTGCTGCAGACGCTGAAGCCGACCGTGCCGGTGAAACGCATGGTCTTCCACGAGATCACGCCTCAGGCGATCCAGCGAGCGGTGGACAACCCGCGCGAGATCAACGAGAACCTGGTCAACGCGCAGGAGACCCGGCGCATTCTCGACCGGCTCTACGGCTACGAGGTCAGCCCGGTGCTGTGGAAGAAGGTGATGCCGAAGCTGTCAGCCGGTCGGGTCCAGAGCGTTGCAACCCGCATCCTGGTGGAACGCGAACGCGCTCGGATGCGCTTCACCGCGGCCGAGTACTGGAACATCGAAGGGGTCTTCGGGACGCGGGCGACGCAGGCGACGGGTGACGGCGCTTCGCCGGACCGGGTACCGGCTGCCGCGGCGCCCGACAGCACTCCGCTGCCGGCGAACCTGGTCGCGCTCGACGGCCGGCGGCTGGCCACCGGACGCGACTTCAGCTCCTCCGGGGAGCTCACCGCCGCGGACGTGGTGCGGCTCGACGAGACCGCGGCGCGCGCCCTGGCCGGCAGGCTTGTCGACACGATCTTCACGGTTCGGTCGGTGGAGACCAAACCGTACCGCCGCTCTCCCTACCCGCCGTTCATGACATCCACCCTGCAGCAGGAGGCCGGCCGCAAGCTGCGCTTCTCCAGCCAGCGGACGATGCAGGTAGCGCAGAAGCTG
Organism: Protofrankia sp. CiT1; assembly: GCF_917627335.1. Classification (NCBI taxonomy): domain Bacteria; kingdom Bacillati; phylum Actinomycetota; class Actinomycetes; order Frankiales; family Frankiaceae; genus Protofrankia; species Protofrankia sp. CiT1. The sequence goes on from NZ_CAKJTP010000029.1 coordinate 19,527, forward strand.
TACGAGAACGGCTATATCACCTATATGCGGACGGACTCGACGAACCTGTCCGCAACCGCGCTCACCGCCGCCCGGGAGCAGGCCCGAACCCTCTACGGGCCGGAGTACGTGCCCGAGCGGCCCCGTACCTACACGAAAAAGGTCAAGAACGCCCAGGAGGCGCACGAGGCGATCCGACCGGCCGGGGATCACTTCCAGACCCCCGGCGAGGTGCGTGCCGCACTCCGCGACGACATCGACGGCTATCGGCTCTATGAACTGATCTGGCAGCGGACGGTCGCAAGCCAGATGGCCGACGCTCTCGGTACGTCGGCGACGGTCCGGCTCGGTGGGGTGTCCAGCGCGGGGGAGGATGCCGAGTTCTCGGCGTCGGGAAAGGTCATCACCTTCCCGGGCTTTCTGCGCGCCTACGTCGAGGGCGCGGACGACCCCGACGCGGAGCTTGAGGACCGTGAACGCCGCCTGCCAGCCGTCCGCCAGGGTGACCGGTTGGCCACCCGCGAGTTGAACCCCCGCGGGCACACGACCAGCCCGCCGCCGCGCTTCACCGAGGCGAGCCTGGTCAAGACCCTTGAGGAACTTGGCATCGGGCGGCCGTCCACCTATGCGTCGATCATCGGGACGATCCAGGACCGCGGGTACGTGTGGAAGAAGGGCAGCGCGCTGATTCCCAGCTTCGTCGCGTTCGCCGTGGTCGGCCTGTTGGAAGAGCATTTCGGTCGGCTGGTCGACTACCGCTTCACCGCCTCGATGGAGGACGACCTCGACGACATCGCGGCCGGTACGGCGGCGTCGATCGACTGGCTGACCCGGTTCTACTTCGGTTCGGACGTGGGCCAGCCGGGCGGTGTCGCGCGGTCAGGCGGGCTCAAGCACTTGGTCGGCGAGCGGCTCGGCGAGATCGACGCCCGCGAGGTGAACTCGATCCACCTGGGTACGGCGGATGACGAGCAACCCGTAATGATCAGAGTGGGTAAGTACGGTCCGTACATCCAACACGGTGACCAGCGGGCAAGCATCCCCGAAGATCTTGCTCCGGACGAGCTCACCGTGGCGAGAGCGATGGAACTGCTCGACGCGCCGAGCGGGGACCGGTCGCTTGGCACCGACCCGGACAGCGGCGCGACCATCACCGTCAAGATCGGACGTTTCGGCCCGTACGTCAGCACAGACGACGACCCGCCGCGCAGGGCGAGCCTGTTGGCCACGATGTCCGTTGAGACGGTCACCCTCGCCGATGCGCGCAAACTGCTCACCCTGCCCCGATCGCTGGGCGTTGCACAGGACGGCGAAGAGGTGACGGCCCAGAATGGCCGGTACGGACCCTACGTCAAGAAGGGAGCGGAGAGCCGGTCGCTGGAGTCTGAGGAGCAGTTGTTCACCGTGACATTGGATGAGGCCCTGGCGCTGATCGCACAGCCGAAGGCACGAGGACGCAAGCGAGCCGCGCAAGCCCCGCCGCTGCGCGAACTCGGCGCCGACCCGGCCAGCGGTGCGCCGATGGTGCTGCGGGAGGGCCGATTCGGCCCATACGTCACCGATGGTGAGACGAACGCGAGCCTCCGCAAGGGCGACGAGGTTGCGTCGATCACTGTGGAACGGGCAGCCGAGCTACTGGCCGAACGGCGCGCCCGCGGGCCGGCGCCCAAACGGCGGACAGCGCGCGCTGCCGCATCAGGCGCCAAGGAGCCGGCCGCCACGAAACGGGCCACCGTCCGGAAAGCCCCGGCCAAGAAGGCCCCGGCGAAGAAGGCTGCGAGCGAGAAAAGCACGACCGGGACGGACGGCGGCACGACGGGCACCTCGTCAACCCAACCACGCCGGACGGACTGATGGGCGACCCGGTAGGCGGTGACCACGGCCCACCCCGTTCGCGGCCAGCCCCGGCAGCGTCGTCGGATGGTGGCGGACCGTCTACCGGCAGCACATCACCGACGCCCGCCGCAACCCGTGATGATCCGCGCCAGCACACCGAAGGAGATTTCCGCGCGGTCCTGCGGATCGCGCAGTTCCGCCAGCTCTGGCTGGCGCTGGCCCTGTCCAGCCTGGGTGACTGGATGGGCCTGCTCGCGACGACCGCGCTGGCCAGCTCACTGCGGGCGAGCTTCTCCGACAAGGCATTCGCCATCGGCTCCGTACTGATCGTCCGACTGCTGCCAGCGCTGATCTTCGGACCGCTCGCCGGTGTCGTGGCGGACCGGCTCGACCGACGGTTGACGATGGTCGTCGCGGACATCCTGCGGTTCGGGCTGTTCATGTCCATTCCGCTGGTCGGGACGCTGACCTGGCTGCTCGTCGCATCGCTGCTGATCGAGTGCGTGAGCCTGTTCTGGAACCCGGCCAAGGACGCGAGCGTGCCGAACCTGGTACCCGCACGGCGGCTCGCCGCGGCGAACACGCTGAGTCTGATCACCACGTACGGTTCAGCGCCACTGGGTGCGGCGGTCTTCTCGCTGTTGGCCACCCTGTCGCGGGCGTTGGCGACCAGTGTGTCCTTCTTCGAGACCTCCCCGCTGGACCTCGCGCTCTTCTTCAACGCGACGACGTTCCTGGTATCAGCAATTGTGATCTTCCGGCTGCGCGGGATCGGCCGGACAGCACTCCAACGCGCCGATGCGCACCCCGGGCTGTGGTCGTCGATCACGGAGGGCTGGCGCTTCGTCGGTCACAACCGGCTGGTCCGCGGTCTGGTGATCGGTATTCTCGGGGGGTTCGCCGGTGCCGGCTGCGTGGTGGCGCTCGGGCGGCTCTACGTCCAGATTCTCGGCGGTGGCGACTCCGCGTACGGTGTCCTGTTCGGCGCGGTGTTCGTGGGACTCGCCACCGGGATGGCGCTGGGACCGCGGCTGCTCGGTGACTTCAGCCGGTCCCGCCTGTTCGGCCTGAGCGTCACCGCGGCCGGGGTGGCCATGCTGGCGGTAGCCGTCATGCCCAACCTTGTTCTCGCCTGTGTCCTGGTCGTCTTCGTCGGCATGTTCGCCGGGATCGCATGGGTCACCGGCTACACCCTGTTGCAGGCAGCGGTAAGCGACGAGTTGCGTGGACGAACCTTCGCGCTGGTCCAGTCCCTGGTCCGTATCGACCTGTTGGTGGTGCTCGCGGCCGCGCCGGCGCTGGTGGGAATCATCGGATCACACCGCATCAGCCTGTTTGGCGGCGTCCAGCTCCGTGCCGACGGGGTCACGATCGTCCTGTTTGCCGGCGGCCTGCTCGCGGTGGCCGTCGGCCTGTTCGCCTACCGGCAGATGGATCAGCGTACCGGCATCGCGATCATTCCCGAGCTGCGGAACGCCCTGCTGGGGCGTGAGACATCACCACAGCGTCCTCGCCATGCCGGCCTGTTCGTGGCCCTCGAAGGTGGCGAGGGATCCGGTAAATCGACACAGGCCGAACATTTACGATCATGGCTCGCGTCCGCGGGGCGTGAAGTTGTGATCACCCATGAGCCCGGCGGGACCGCCATCGGCGCAACGCTACGGAAACTGTTGCTGGACCCCACGACGCGGCTGCACCCTCGTACCGAGGCGCTGCTGTACGCCGCTGACCGTGCCGAGCATGTCGCGCGGGTCATCGAGCCGGCGCTGGCGCGGGGCGCGGTCGTCGTCAGTGACCGCTTCATCGACTCATCCGTTGCCTATCAGGGCGCCGGCCGTCAACTCGGGGCGGACGGGGTCGCGGCGCTGTCGCGGTGGGCCACCCAGTCCCTGGTCCCCGACATCACGATCCTCCTCGATCTTCCCGCCGAGATCGGCCTCCGTCGGGTCCGAGAACGGGCCGAGCGGAACAGCTCGACCCGCGACCCGAGCGGCCCGGCTACCAGCCCCACAGCCGGCATCGACCGGATCGAGGCGGAGCGGCTTGCCTTTCACGAACGGGTGCGTGAGGGGTTCCACCGACTCGCTGACAGCGCGCCAGGCCGCTACGTGGTACTCGACGCGGACCAGCCGCCCCGGACGCTGCACAACAAGATCCGGGATGTCATCAACGAACGGTTGCGCGCTGATCGCGACTCAGTCGCCGCGGACCCGCCTGTTGGGCCTGCCTCCACCGGACCAGCTGAGGGCATGCGGGCTGAGAGCATGCGGGCTGAGAGCACTGCCACCGAGGCGACTACGGCGGTTACGGCCGAGCTGTTGCCCGGCCGCCCCACAGCAACGAGGAAAACTCCGTCGGCTCGATAACCCGCCTGCCGTCCAGCGGCTCCCCACGGGCCGTGGTGCGGCCCGCCGGTAACCGTCGACCAGCGGCGTCAGAGAATGGACGGGTGAGCGTGTGGGATGCCCTGATCGGCCAGGAACCGGTCATCGAGGCCCTCGCGGGCGCAGCCAGCACGGCAGCCGGGGTGACCGGGAGCGGTGGGCTCGTCGCGGCCAGAGCCACTATGACCCATTCATGGCTGTTCACCGGCCCGGCGGGCGCTGGGCGGTCGACGGCAGCGCGTGCCTTCGCGGCGGCGTTGAACTGCGAGAACTCCCCCCCAGGATGCGGTGGGTGTCATGGCTGCCACACCGTCCTGACGGACACCGCGTCCGATCTGCGCTCGGTACGCCCGGAGGGGCTGTCGCTGGGTGTGAAGGACATCCGGGAGCTGGTGCGCGACGCCGCGAGCGCGCCGACATCGGGCCGCTGGCGGGTGCTGCTTCTCGAAGACGCCGACCGGCTTACCGATCAGGCCGCCAACGCCCTGCTCAAGGCGTTGGAGGAGCCCGCCAAGCGATCGGTGTTCCTCCTTTGCGCGCCGTCGGTCGACGACGTCCTGCCGACAGTGCGGTCGCGCTGCCGAGTCGTCTCGCTGCGCCTGCCCACCCCCACACAGGTCGCCGCGGTGCTGGGACGGGACGGGATCGATCCCGCCCTTGCCCAGTTTGCGGCCCAGGCGGCCGCGGGCGATGTGGACCGGGCCCGGTCGCTGGCCGCCGACGAAGCGGCGCGGGACCGGCGCACCGAGGTCCTGCGTATCCCGACCCGCCTGCAACGCACCGGGGACTGTCTCGACGCGGCCGCGGACCTGGTGGCCGCCGCGAACGCCGACGCGGACGCGGCGAACACGAATCGTGACGAGGCCGAAACCGAGGCGTTGAAGATCTCGCTCGGTGTGGGTGCAACATCCGCTGGCAGCACGGCGAAGCGTGCGCGGGCACCAAAGCCCGGCGCGAAGACCCGGGCCGTGGCCGTTCGGGGTGCCGCCGGAGCTCTCAAGGAACTGGCGAAAACGCAGAAAAGCCGTGGCCGACGGACCGTGCTCGACTCTCTTGACCGGGCGCTGGTCGACCTCGCCGGCTGGTATCGGGACGTGCTCGTCGTCCAGCTGGGTGCACCGGTCGACGCGATCCACCCGGACCAGGGCGATGCCGTGACACGGGCCGCGCGGGCGTCCACCCCGGAGCAGACGCTGCGCCGGCTCGAGGCGGTGCTGAGGTACCGGCGGAAGCTGGCGGATAATCCCGCCCTCGTCCCGCTACTGGCTATAGAAGCACTCACCCTCGAACTGCGCACCGGGTAGATCATTACCCACCGTACCGACAACAGTGCCACTAAGTCATTCCGTACCATGAACAGGGGACAACATAGTATGCTCCGGATGTGAGTGGAATCATCCGGGCACGAGTCCGTCCCGCCGGCAGCCGAATTCTTGGCGTGGGCGCCTATCGTCCCATAAAAATAGTATCCAACGCTGAGATCTGTCAACGGATAGACTCCACTCCCGAGTGGATAGAATCTCGGTCCGGTATTCGCAGCAGGCGATTCGCGGCTGTGGATGAATCACTGGGAGCAATGGCAGCCACGGCCGGTGGCAAAGCTCTGGCCAGCGCCGGCATCGGAGTCCCGGATGTCGATTGCATCGTGGTGGCCACCATGTCCCATGTCACGCAGTCACCATCGGTGGCCACCGACGTGGCTAACCGGCTCGGCGCCCGGCAGGCGGCCGCGTTCGACCTCTCAGCCGCGTGCGCGGGCTTCTGCCATGCTCTTGCGGTGGCCAGCGACATGGTGCTCGCCGGCAGCGCCACGTACGTTCTGGTGATCGGCGCCGAACGGATGTCGGACATCATCGACCCGCATGACCGCGGAACGGCTTTTCTTTTCGGGGACGGCGCCGGAGCGATTGTCGTCGGGCCGTCGGAAACAGCGGGCATCGGGCCGGTCGTATGGGGTTCTGATTCCTCGGGCCGGGACGCGATCGGACACGACCGCTCCTATCTGGAATGGCGCGACAACCCAGAGCTGCCATGGCCGACAATGCGGATGGCGGGGCAGCGGGTATACCGGTGGGCATCATGGCAGATGGCGCCCGTCGCGCGCCAGGCCCTCGACATGGCCGGGATCAGCGCGGACGAGCTCGCCGCCTTCATTCCCCATCAGGCCAACATCCGCATCATTGACATGCTCTGCAAGGTGCTCGCCCTGCCCGGCACCGTGACCGTCGCCCGGGACGTCGCGGTGCACGGGAACACCTCGGGTGCGTCCATTCCGCTCGCGATGGACGAGGTTCTCGCGAGCGGTGAGGTGCCCTCGGGTGGCCTTGCGCTGCTCATCGGCTTCGGCGCGGGTCTCGTCTACGCGGCCCAGGTCGTCCGGCTCCCCTGACCTCCGGCCCCCTGACCTCCGGCCCCTGGACCTCCGGGGGCACGGGTGTTCGGCAGGGGCCCGTCTCCCGCCGGCACAGGCTACCTGTCGGCGACGGCGGCCCCGGAACCACGAGCGCTCCGGGGGCGCGGCACGGGGCTGGCACCCATCCGCTCCGGCGCGGCCACCGCGATGCCGTCAGCACCCGACGACGGCCGGACGTTCGGAAGCGAGGCGGCGGCGACCACGGCCACGGCGAGCCCGGCGGTCATCAGCAGGAACGCGTTCGTGTAACCGCTTTCATGCGGCAGTTTTCCCGCGCCTGCACCGGCTGCGATGACAGTGGCGGTAACGGTGGTGCCGATGGAACCACCGATCGTCCGGATGTTGGCGTTCATCCCGGACGCGATTCCGGTCTGGTCAGGGCGAACCGCTACAACCACGAGGTGTGACATCGCCGCGAAGCCCAGCCCGATACCTACTCCCAGCAACGAGGTGGCGATGTAAATCATGTAGCTCTGGCTGTGCGCGAACGTGAGGACGCTGGTGGCGGAAGTCGCGATGAGCGTACCCAGGAGGAGCGGGATCTTCGTGCCGTACCGGGCTCCGATGCGGCCGGCGAATATTCCGGCTACCAGCATGAATACGCTGGCCGGCACCATGTAGAGGCCAGCTGCGGTGACGCTCGCCCCGAACCCGTAGCCTGCCGACCGAGGCGTTTCCACGAACTGCGGTACGAACACCATCACCGAGAACATCGTGAAGCCAAAGAGGACCGCGGTGATGTTCGTCCGGTACACCGTGGGAATCCGCATCATCCGCATGTCCACAAGCGGCTCGGCACTACGGCTCTCAACAGCGAGCCAGAGTGCGATGAGCAGCCCCGCCAACGCGAACAGACCGAGAACCGAGGCGGATTCCCATCCCCACCGGGGCCCCTGGTTGATCCCGAGAAGCAGCGCGACAAGCCAGGCGGCAAGCAGCAACGCGCCGGTGACCGACACGTTTCCACCCACGCGGACGGGTGATTCCGGCACCCGCAGCATGGTCGTCACCAGCGCCACGGCAATGGCCATCGCGGGCAGCCAGAACAGCCAGTGATAGCCCAGGTGGCTGCTGATCGGCCCGGAGATGACCGTCCCCGTCCCGGAACCAACCCCGAGCACAGCTGACACGACACCGATCGCGCTGCCGACCTTCTCCGGCGAAAACTCGTCCCGGATGATCCCGAACGCGAGCGGGAAGATCGCTCCACCCACCCCCTGGATGACCCTGGCAAAGAGCATCACGGGCAGTGACGTCGCAAGCGCGGCAATCACTGTGCCGATACCAAGCACCGCGAGCATAACGACGAGCACGCGCTTCTTACCGCAGACATCTCCGAGACGCCCGAGGATCGGGGTCGCCACGGATGCGCTGAGCAGGTAGGCCGTCATGATCCAGGCAATGCCCGCCTGGCTCGCGCCGAACTCCGCCCGGATCGTCGGCAGCGCTGGCGCGATCATCGTCTGCAGCAGCGAGAAGGTCAGCGCCGACAGGCTGAGAGCCGCGAAGGTCACCGATGACGAGCGTCTTCCATCCACCCCGGCCGTCATACTGGACAGTCCTCTCGCTCGCCGATAGGAGCACATCCCATGATCAATAAAACATATAAAGGATGATACTCAGTATCATTGACGATACCAAGTATCTATGTATCGAAAACGGCGCCGGGATGTGGCCTACACTTCATCTCTGGAGATCGACTTGAGATCGGCTTGGCGACGTAGATCACCACCTCGCGAAACAGCCGCGGAGCAACAATGATCATTGTGGTAGCCCCGAACATCAACGGACGCATCCGACGCCCACGACCACGCAGGTGACTTCTATGACCAACCCGACCGGGATAACCGCCTTCCGGGAACGGCTACGGACGACCGTCCGCGGTGACCTGGCGCAGGTCGCAGTCGAGCTGTTCCTCGAGCACGGCTTCGACGCCGTCACGGTGGATGCGATCGCCGCGGCGGCCGGCGTGTCCCGCAGCACCTTCTTCAGGTATTTTCAGACGAAGGAGGATGCGGTCCTGGCGCACGTCGAGGCCCGTGGGGAGCAGTTCCGCCAGGCCGCGCTGGCCCGGCCGGCCGACGAGCCCGCGCTCCTGGCTGCACGCAACGCCCTCACCCCCCTGATCGAAGACATGAGCCGCAACCGCGAGCGGTCCGTGGCGATCAACGGCCTGATTGAGAGAACCCCGTCGCTGCGTGCCCGCAGGATCGACAAACAGCTGGTCCTGCGCACGATGCTGGCCGATGCGATGGCGAACCGGATGGCGACGGATCCAGCGACCGACCTCCGGCCCGCGCTCATCGCCGGCGTCACCCTGAGCGTGTTCGAAGCCGCCCACACGGCGTGGCTGAGCGCCAACGACGACACCGACCTGGCCGATCTGGTGGACGAGGCGTTCGTGACGGTGGGCGTGGCGTTCGCCACAGCTGCCGTACAGCCCTGAACAAGCCGCCGCGGTCCAGTCCAGATATTGACGGGCCCGAACAGCAACAACGGACACAGGCAATTTTGCCTGGAAACACATTCCTTCACCAAATTAGAACAATATAAACACAACAAACGACGGACCGCACCAGCTCCACCTTCACACGGAGATCTGATCAAAAACTCTTTGACCTGCTGATATACCCATCCGCAGGGCATTGAACCGGGTCCGTGTAGCCTCATCGTCCGATGATGACTTTGCTGCCGCCCGCCCACGCCAGGCCTGCTGAAGCCCGTCGCCTAGACACTTCCCCCAGCTACGGATCGTGCGCACCCTGTTGTGTCGCAGCCTTCTCGAGCGGAGGAGGTCGAGTGTGAAACACCAAGAAATCTTCAAAAAAACACGGAGACCACTCCGAAACACAACACTGACTGATTCAACGCGTCTGACAACGGAGCAACACGAAGCCGGCCGGATCACTGCCGAGAACAGGTACGCACATGCACCCGGCAGCCCGAGGACCTCGGTGCGCAAGGTGCTGTCGCGGCGCGGCCGGCTCTGGCTCGCCGGCCTGGGTGTGCTGACGATCGCAACCACGAGCCTCGGCTGCCGCATCGCTCCCACCGGCCGTAACGAGGTCGAGAGCGCGATGGTGGCAGCCACACCCGCTCCATCCGCAGCCGATACCGCCGGCACGCTCACCCCCCCGGCCAGCCCCCCAGCCAGCCCCGGCGCCGCCACCGTCCGATCAGCCGCCGTGACCGCCGGGGCGCCCGGCACATCCATGACGGCCGACGGGCCCACCGGATCGGCGGCCACAGCGCAGGCAACGGCCGGGTGGATGAGCGGCGTCGCCGCGGGCACGCTGACACAGGCGAACCAGTGGTCGGCCTTTCGCGGACGGCCGGTCGACGTGGTCGTCACCTTCGCCGACCGGTCAAGCTGGGAAACGATAACCCATCCGTGGCTTGGCGCGGGCCCGGAGAAGTTCGCCGGTTTCCCCGGCACCTGGGTGATCAGTCAGCCGTTCTTCCCCGCCTCCGGCGGCGACATCGGCGCCTGCGCGTCAGGAGCCTACAACTCCCACTGGCAGGAGTTCGGCCGGTGGCTGACCAACCAGGGCCGCGCGGCCACCGTTGTCCGGCTGGCCTGGGAATTCAACGGCAGCTGGTTCCCATGGTCGGCCTCGAGCAGGCCGGGGTCGTGGGTCGGCTGCTTCCAACAGGTGGTCGGTGCCATCCGGCAGACAGCTGCCCAGGTCCGGATCGACTGGACGATGAACGCACATACCGACGGCGCATTCGACTTCTACCCGGGTGACGCGTACGTCGATGTCATCGGCATCGACACCTTCGACATGTGGCCGGCAAGCACGGACGAGAACTCCTGGAACACCCAGTGCAACGAAGCCGAGGGGCTCTGCTCAGTGATCAGATTTGCCCGCGCGCACGGCAAGAAGTTCTCCGTACCGGAATGGGGACTGGTCGGCAAGCAGGACACCGGTGCCGCGGCAGCCGGGCAGTCGGGTGGGGACAACCCCTTCTACATCCGGAAGATGCACGACACGTTCGTCGCCAACGCCGACGTCTTGTCCTACGAGGCGTACTTCAACAGTCCGGACGCGGGCAACGTCCATTCCGCCCTGGTCAACCCGACTGAACAGCCCAACGGTGCCCAGACCTACGCGCTGTTGTGGTGATGGCGTTATAGGGCACCGCCGAGCCCCGCAACCACAACCGGTCACCGGCTGGCCTCTCCACCGGTGAAGGCCGCGACCACGCCATTGTCACCGTGGACATCAACGACGGCATGGTCGCGGCGGCCGAAGGCGAACAGGAGGAGTTCGGCCGGATTACCGACGAGGGTTACCTCACCGGCACCACGACGCAGTACGACCCGCCCCGGGCCGTCGGCGCGCTCAGCAACCACCCCGACAGCGGACCGTCGGTAGGCGGCCCGGCCGAACATCTGAAACGATCGCCAGAGCGCCCGCTGCATCCCGTCGTCGAGCTGGGATCCGCTCCACCCTGGCCTGGCCCGTCGAACATCCTCATGATGGACGAAGAACTCGACCAGGTTCGCGGCGTCGTCGACCAGGCCGAAACGGGTTGGATGCCACCATGGTGGACCGTCACGGAATATCCTCACCAGGTCCGGAAAGGTATCACCGCGCATGGTGGCTCTCTCCGCCATCGCCGTCACACCATGCAGTGATTTAATCACGAAACCAGGCAGTGCGTATGGCACCCGGTCCCGAGTCACCAAATGAGCAACAAGATCATGAGCGGTCCAGCCAGCACACAGCGTAGCCTGAGCCGGACCGACCTCATCCAGCAGATCCGCAAGAGCCACACGCTGCGCACGGGCACGTCCCATGCACGCAATGCTAAAACCTTCGCATCGCCCTGGCTGGCTACCGACGCGGCCGCCACTCGCCTCAGGGCCCGCCCTCCCCCGCTCCCGCCGCCGGGGAAGCGCTGGGGGCCGGCCGCTGAGCGGCGGTGCTACCGGCGGCGGTGCCGGCGGTGTCCGGCGGCGGGACCGGGCGGCCGAGCAGGTACCAGCCCCACAGGCCCGCCGGTGCTGGTGCGCGCACCGGTCCATCCGCGGCAATGCGGGCGTCCATGGTGTCAAGGATGTGATCCCAGCTCCCGGCGAGCCGCAGCACCAGGCTCCCGACGACAGCGGTGCGGGGAAGGTGCGGATGCGGGCGGGTGGGTGCCCGCCGCATCGATCGTCGGAACGCGGTGGCCATCCGGCGCCGGTCGTCTGGGGAGAGCGCCTTGTCGAGATCGGCGACCAGGGCCTCCTCCGCCGCGATGTGCTGTTCCTCAAGCTCGGCAAGACGCTCACGCAGCCTGCCCATCGACTCGTCCGGCCGGTGGACGTCGCCCTGGATGTACTGGGAGATGCCGCGTAGCACCGACGCGGTTTCCCGTCCCTGGGCACACAGTTCGGCGATGCGCGGCCGACTGTCCGGGAGGCGGCGACGCGCCATGGGATAGACGGATGTCTGCACGGCGTACATATGGGCGCTGATCGCCGCAACCGCCGTGTCGGCGGCTCGCAACGCGCGTCTCGGATCCCCCGAGGTCGCGGCCTCGGTGAAGGTAAGACCAACAAGGTGTGTCGCGGCGTCATGCGACGCTTTGATCATTTCAGGCAGGGACGTCCCGCTCGAATCGTCCCGCTCGCCGGCTCTGGCCTTCTCGGTCGTCGCCGTCCCCTCCGGCCCTGTTGTGGACATCATTGCCACCCCCAAGCCTGCGCACTGCCAATACGGGACCGCTAGGCGACGACCGAGCCGCCAGCGGCTGAATCGACGCTCCTTGGAGCGCCCGGCAGCGGGGCTGTCCGGCTCGCGCCGCCCAGGCGGCGCCGCGCGTCATCGCTCCCCATCCATCGCCGCGCGATACAGGGGTACCCGGCTCGTCGGCCCCCACCCACCACCGCCGGTGGCTCCCCGCGCAGCCTCGCGATGCACGCACCCCAACCCCGCTCCTTGATCCACACCCCTATTGCCGGACGCTCTTAATCATCAGACAAACTCTATACCCAACATTTCAACTTCGCTATCCATCGTCAATCACAACAGATCACCCAGCTGTTCAATCACGGCCGGCGCGCACGGCAACCAACACCTGGCCTGGCACAAACCGCCCATCGCCCGCAAGATCGCGAACCACCACCG
>NZ_CAKJTP010000029.1:32657-44201 GCF_917627335.1 Protofrankia sp. CiT1
AAACCGAGACAACTCATCCGGTATCGCTTCGGCCTCCCGCCTTGCCAGGGGCCGCCTGGACGCGGCTCACTGATCGAAAGCCTGATCTCCCACACGCTCTCAGCGGGGCATGATCGGAGAAGGGCTCGTCGAGCACCCCCGCCGGTAACGAGGATCAGGCAGGTACGGGTAGAAGTACTGACAAGAAGGCCACAAAAAGTCCAGCCGCGACCGATTGGAACAGGATGGTTACTCAATGCCGTGGCGCCAGCCAGCGAAGCACCGTTCGACCGCACGGCGATGCGCGCCAGCGCCCGCCCGAAACACTGGTACCCAAAAAAGCCAGACCGGCATAACTATCGACCGCATAACAATTAAGCGAAGGACATGAACAGGATGATCCGGAAATGAACAACAAGGAGTCTGCTGACGACAGCGGTAATCGGCACAACGGGCAGCTTCCGTTCGCACAGGCTGCCGCCAGCCATCCGTCAACCGCGGCAGGATGGCTGGCCGGCGCCCTGAGCAAGCCCGTGTCACTGGTCCGGATGGTCCCCAAACGCCGCCGCATACGCCCGGAGAGTCCTTCGACACCGCCCGGCCGAGTGATCGCGTGTCACATATACCGGGACGGCTACCGCGATCCGCGATCGATCCACCATACCGATGCGCTGCGTGTTGCCCGGGATCACCGCGGCAGTTTTGCCTGGCTCGGCCTGTACGAACCGAGCACGACGGAACTGTCCAATATCGCCGATGTCTACGGGCTGCATCCGCTCGCGGTCGAGGACGCCGTCACCGCCCATCAACGGCCGAAACTGGAGCGATACGGGGAGACCCTTTTCGTCGTCCTCAAGACCGCCTGTTACGTGGAACACGAGGAGCTGACCTCGACATCGGAGATCGTCAACACCGGCGAGGTCATGGTGTTTCTCGGCCAGGATTTCGTAGTCACGGTCCGGCATGGGGAACATGGCGGGCTCCAAGCCCTGCGCAGCCGGCTGGAAGCGCACCCGGAAATGCTCCGCCACGGACCGTCGGCTGTCCTCCACGCTATCTGCGACCAGATTGTCGACGATTACCTGGCGGTTACCGAGAAGATTGAAATCGACATCGACGACGCCGAGGGATCGGTCTTTCACCGATCGATTCCGCCCGATGCCAGTAAAGTTTACCAGCTCAAACGTGAGGTGCTTGAGCTCAAGCACGCTGTCACGCCACTCGCCGCTCCGCTGCGAGCGCTCACCGAACCGGACGTCGGCGGGATTGCCCCGCGCATTCAGGAATACTTCCGTGACGTGGCCGACCACCTCGAACAGGTCACCGAACGAATAGCTCGATTCGACGAGCTGCTGTCGTCAATTATTCAGGCGACCTTGACACAGGTGGCCATCGCGCAAAACGAGGACATGCGCCGCATCAGTGCCTGGGTCGCCATCGCCGCGGTTCCGACAGCGGTTGCCGCCATTTACGGGATGAATTTCGAGCACATGCCCGAACTGCGGCAGCCGTGGGGATATCCCGCTGCTCTCTGCTTGATGGCGGCAATCTGCTTCACCCTGCACCGAGCCTTCAAACGGAATGGCTGGCTGTAGCCTCGTACCGTGGTACGCTCAAATATCAACTGATAGCATGATGGACGCTCGTGAATATTGCTGCTGGCTTTCGCGGCCGGTCCGGTCAGCTCGCCGGTGGAGCCGATACACCGACGAGCTGACCGGTATAGCAGAAGGCCGCGATCATCATTTTTTGCGTGGCTGACGCCCAAAAACCGACCGAACTCATGTTTCGTGGCGTCCCGTGTGTAAAAATTGAGCAGGGTGTTGAAGGCGCCACAATACCAGGCAAATTATCCACCGAGCTGGCCGCGCCGCGAAGCTCCCGCCAGACGCGGGTGGCCTCCGTTCGAGCCAGCACAACTGGCACAACCAGTGCCACAGGCCGGGCCATGGGAATTACCACGGCGCGGCCCCGCCGACCCGGCTGGGATACCGCCCGTCAGGACTATACCGTACCCAGCAGGACCGCACCGCGGCTTCGTTCGATAGCTATTTCATACTAGGAACAACGACATATCACCCGACAGCGGGATTCACGGAGACCACGCTGTCGGCTACCGTAATCGCCTGTGTCAGGCCTTCGTGCGGGAGTTCACAGTCAACTGCCGTCCCAGCCGCGGGCTAGCGGCAGCGTACGGTTACAATCCGTTCTCAGTCGCAACGCGGGCGTGGGTGGCAATGACGACGCCCCCCGCCGTATCCACACCATCACCTGTGACGTCGACCGCGACATCCGCGACATCCGCGACGCGATCCGATGACCCAGCCGACATACCCGGTCCGTAACGATCTTATCGCCGAGCTGGCGACAAGACTGGAGCAGCTCGATCAGATCCTTGGGCGGCTGGAGGATGCCGAGCGGCAGGCCGCCGACGCCAGCGAGCGCCTGATGCGCACCCGGCGGTGGCAGGAGGAGACGGTCCGCGCGATCCAGGACGAGCGAGCGCAGATGCGCACCCATCAGCGGGCGCTGGACGATCTCGCGGACCGCGCACAGGCGGCCGTCGAGGCCCTGTCCGGCCAGTACCGCTCCCTGCCCCCGGAGATTCACGAACTCGCGGTCGAACTGCACGTCCTGCAGACCGCGGGCCTGCTCTCCCGCCGCGACACCCGCGCCCGGCGCCGCTGACGCCGACCCGTCCCAGGCCGCGGACATCCTCTCGCACAGCGGATTTCGGAGCGGGAAATCCCATAACGGCTGACACAGTGCGTAATCTAGCGAGCCTATTCATTAAGACAATTTTCGCTACTACATGTCAGCGATATATAGCTGTCGGCACTCAAGCACCCCCCCGTCGCCGGACCGTCACCGCTATGGCGTAATGTCATCTTCCGCATCCTGTGGGTCATGGCATGGCAAGCCTCCGTCTGGGCGACCTGTCGCAGTGGCCAGCAGATCAAGATAGAGCGGCGAGTGATCGGCAAGGAGGATGGGAGGAACCGCTATGGTCACTTCTGCGAGTACTCGCCGTAGTTGTGAGGGACTAGTATTTGCTGGCACCATCCTTTTGAACTAGTCTCGCGCCGACGTCACGACAACACCGGGCCGAACGCCGAATCCTGCCCACGGCCCCGGTGTCCCCTCCGAGTCGTCACCAGGGCAGGAGCGGGGGACCCATCCTCCACCGGTTTGGCACCGAGCCACGGTGCCGACCTAGGGGTGAAGTGAGTCGTGTGCTGGTCGCACGGCCCACCGGGCAGCCCAGCCCGAACCCGACAGCTCACCTCGCAGGCGAACGGGAAGGATCACAGTCTTGTCTGCGCCCGATGTGCAGCTTGATCCGGCAATATGGCCATGTTCGTCGCCGACGGCGTCGCTGTCCTCGCTGCGACCTCAGGCCGAGACACCTGGGCGTCCAGCCCGCGGCAGGCACCGCGCGCCCGCTCCGCCGTCGGCCCCCGGCCGCGTCCGGGCACGTGCCGCGGTCGCGGCGATGACAACCGGCACGGTTGCGGTGTCAGGCGTCGCGCTGGCCGGCTGCGCCCCGACCGACTCAGGGATGGACGAGACTTCGGTCAGTTCCCGGATCACCCTTGGCTCTCAGTTCGGAAGCCAGGCGTCACTCGCCGGTCTGCGCACGTCCGTTATCAACCCGGCCACCTCGGTTGGCCCCGGGTCCATCACCAGCCATGTGATCGATCAGGCTGACCTGCACCCCAAGTCAGGTGTCGCGCTCAGGGTCACTAATCCGGACGTGTCAGTACAGGCCGACCAGCCCATTGACATGGGCTTCTCCCTCGAGGACGGGACGACCCACGCGCCGCTGTCAAACCAGCTCATCAAAATTCAGGTAAAGCTGCCTGACGGCTGGGCAACATTCAAGCACCTGTATACTAACGAGCAGGGCTTTGCGAGCTACACTGCCAAGGTTCTCACCACCACACAGATCACTGCTATCTTCGACGGAACGGATGCCCTGCAGTCGGCTCGCTCCTCGAACGTTGGTACTATGACGGTGGTGCCCAGTCCGGTCCCCGCGCCTCCGGCGCAGGCCGCCGGCTCGGCCGCTGCTGCCGCGTTTCGGGTATCCACCTCCGATACAGCGGATGCTACGATGCCAGTCGGATCGCTCGGTGAAAGAGCTGTCTATCTGGCCGCGCAGCAAGCCGGCAAGCCTTACGTGTATGGTGCGGAGGGCCCCTACTCCTTCGACTGTTCCGGCCTGGTTCAGTATGTTTTCAAACAGCTCGGCCGCAGTCTCCCCCGCACCGCGGAAGAACAGTACGAAGCCACGGCCCATGTGTCGCAGTACAATAAGCAGGTCGGCGACCTCATCTTCTTTGGTACGCCGGGAAACATCTACCACATCGGCATCTATGCCGGCGGTGGCAAGATGTGGGCGGCACCAAAGTCCGGTGAAGTCGTTTCGCTCAGAGATATCTACACCACGTCATACTCAGTCGGCCGGGTCAGTTAGCGGCCAGCGGCCTCGCTCGTTGACTCCTTCATCTCACTGATATGACTGACGCAGTCAGCCTCTGAAAAACATATAGCGGGTTCACGCGTGTCCTCCCCCTCCGGTCACGCGTGAACCTCACCGCCAGATCGGTGTTGTCGATATAAACACCGGTCTGGCGGTCCCAAACCACAACTGGATGTCTCCAAAGACTTCCGCTGGTCGGATCGAGCCAACCCCCCCGGCTCGCAATGCCCGGCGGAACACGGGCTTCCCCGGCCTTTCGCACTGAACCCCCCCCACAGTGCGCTTGGCCGGCGGAGGTCCTGGGCTCCCGCTGGTCGGCCGTGCCACCCCCCCGGCCAAGCCGACCGGCGGGAGCCCTCTCAACGACAGCCGACGAGGCGGGTCGAGGATTGATCCACAAATTGCCGGGATCTCCAGCTCGCTTCAGACCGAAGGCCACGCGAAAACACCATCATCGCGTGGCCTTCGGTGGCCGCTTAGAGTGACCGGCAATAGGGCGTTCGATCAGGGAGCGGCGACCGCTTAGCCCTTGATGTCCTTTGAGAATTTCCACAGCTCGCTGGTCGTGGCTTCGTTCCATTTCCGCCCTGGCGCAAGAGCCACTGACTTGACATGGACCCGTGAAGGACACGCGGGGAGCGGCCCGACCGTGTTCACCGTCCCGACCGCCGTGAACAGTGGCTGCTGGGCGGGGTCGAGCGGGCCGCAGGCCACCGTGAGCGCGAGACGGCCGCCCTCTCCCGCACCCCAGATGTAGATCCGGGACATATCGATGTTCGATCGCTCCTTGGCGACGTAACGGACCACGTCCCACAGATACCGCGCGTCCTGACCGTTGGTCTGCCAGGTACTGGCCACCGCCTCCGGATACACCAGAGCGAACTTCTGTTGATCAGCAAGCGCGGACACCTTACTGTCCTTCTCGATCGTCGCCGCGTCACTCTCGTCGTCATGCAGGACGAGGAGCAGCGGCACCGGCTTCTCGGGCTTGGCCTCGGCGTGGACCGCAAGCTCCCGGCCCGCGGACTCGTAGCCCGCCGGAATCTCGGCGCGCTCGGTCTTCACCTCGGGTGAGTGATGCCCGTAGGCGAGGGCAACGACGACCACGCCAGCGGCCACCAGCACCCGTCGACGGTTCTTGCTCCACAGCTCTTTCCCGGCTTTGAGCGGATTCGACGCCACCAGACAACCGAACCACACCGAGAGCCGTTGATTCGGCAGATTCGACACGTGGCGTGGACGAGTCGGGCACCACAGCCGTGGTCTGGCACACACCCGTGCGGGTTGACGCCAACGGCAACCAGCCGGGCGGACGCGGCCAGGCGCCAGCGGCCGCTCCACGGATCCGTCGCGGCGGCCCCAGGACACCCGCTTCGTGCCGATGGTGTATCCACAAGAATCTGTAGAGATCCGAGACGCCGCGGACGGATGACATGGCGTAGGGATGAGGCCGAGGTGGACAATGAACAAGCACTCGATCATCGGGCGCTGGAGAAGATCGAGCATGAGCTGGCCGTGCTCGGCCGCCGGGCCGAACGGTTCCGCATGGCCATCGCGGACGGCTCCGGCCCGCCTCTCGACCGTTCCGCCTATCTGCTTCTCAGCTATCTGTACGACCACGGCTCGGTACGGTTGACCACCCTCGGCGCGGTGTTCGCCCTCGACATCTCGACGGTGAGCCGCCAGGTCGCCGCACTGGCCACCGAGGGGCTGGTGGAACGCGCCACCGATCCCACCGATCGCCGGGCCAGCCTGGTGACCCTGAGCGCACGCGGACGCGATCGCTACGTCGTCACCCGGGCAGCGCGGGTAACGAGCATCAGCGGCTTGGTGAGCGGCTGGGAAAAGGACGAACGCGACAGTTTCGGAACGCTTCTCGGTCGTCTCAACGCGGCGATTGCCGAACGCGACAGGGCGCAGCTGCCGTCACGGAGTCAGGCCGCGACGTCGAGAGCGCGCAGCCGCGCCTGACGCAGTAGTTGTATCTCAGCGGGGTCAGCCAGCGCCGGCAGCGGGCCGTGCACCCAGGACAGCAACAGATCGGCCAGTGCGGGGTTCTGCGCGAGGACCGGGCCGTGCAGATAGGTACCAATCACGTGGTGATCCACGATGCCGTCGGTCTGGTCTATGGTGCCGTTACCGACGCCCTTGCGTACCACGCCCAACGGCCTGCCCCGGCCGCCAGCCAATCGTCGAGTACGCCCGGCGTGGTTCTCGTAACCGAGCAGCACCGGAAGACCCAGGTCGGATGTTGGTTCCACGACGATGTCACCGACCGCGCGGGGCGGCGCCGGCTGGTCAGCCGGGTCGAACGACCGGCGCGTCTCCACATCCACCAGGCCGAGCCCGTCATGCACCTCGTCGCCAGCGGGAAAAGATGCGCCGATCACCTGATAGCCGGCACACACCGCGAGGACGACAGCACCTTCGTTGACCGCTCGCAGCAGCGATGTGCTTCTGCGCAGGCCGTCAGCAGCCAGCACCTGCGGTGCGTCCTCACCCCCGCCCAGCAGGTAGATGTCGCAGCCGCCGGGCACCACCTCACCGGCCGGAACGTTGATCACCTCAGCCGCCAGCCCTCGCCAACGCAGCCGCTGTGCCAACACGGTCGCGTTGCCGCCGTCACCATAGGTTCCGAGCAGCTCCGGATAGATCAGAGCGATGCGGGTCGCCGAGTCGGAGATCATACCGCCATCCTGGTCATCTGGTTGTCCCCACCGGGGCAACCCGCCCCAGAATGTCACGGAAGGCGGTGTAGTTGGCGACCACGTCCACGGTCTTGTCAAAGACCGTGGACGCCGCGCTCTCGGCGTCGGGGTGCACCGTGTGCGGAACCTCCGCATAGGCCAGCCGGACGCTCATGTCCTCCTTACGCTCGCCGGTCACCAGCACGTCGCGGCCCGCGAGCCGCTCGAACGGGACATCCCAGATCCAGGAAGGATCACGGCCGTCAGCGGTCTGGGAGTTGAAATCTATGATCACCGGGCGCGCGGGCGCCGTGTTGAGCAGCTCCATCATCTCCACCCAGCCGGCCGGGTTCTTGGCCAGCAGGAGCCGCCCGCGTACACCACTCTCACCGAGCTCGACCTCCTGATAGCGACCTTGGACGTCATCGAGACCGGTCATCGCGGCAAGCGCGTCCGCGACCTCGACCCCGAAGAGCTTCGCGGCGGCGGCGGCCATCGCCGCGTTGCCGAGGTTCACCCGCCCCGGCAGGTCGATGGAGGCCCTGATGTGACGACCGAACCACAGCAGTTCGCCAGGCCCGGTGACGGCGACGATCGGCTCCGGGCGGGCCAGCCCGCAGTCGCACCACCACCCCGAAGAGTTGCGATGCAGCAGCCGGGCACACTGCGGACACACCATCGCATCCGCTGTCCAGTTCTGCCCGACCGACACCCAGATCTGGTTCGACCACCCGGACGCGGCCCAGGCGACCAGCGGGTCGTCGACGTTGGCGACCACTGTCGCGGCGGGCAGATCCGCCCCGAGCTCACGCCAGAGGCTCGCGATCCGCCGGGTCTCGTTCGACCGGTCGAGCTGGTCACGGCTAATGTTGAGCAGCACAACCGCCCGGGGAAGGATCTGCCTGGCGACCTTGGGCAACCAGATTTCGTCCACCTCGAGCGCGGCGGCCGCGTCGAAGGGCGGACGGGACAACGCGGCGAGCACCCCCGGCGCCATGTTCGCGCCGCCGCTGTTGCTCTTCACCGGGCCGAGGGTGCCCAGCGCGCGGGCCAGCAGCCGAGTGGTCGTGGTCTTGCCGTTGGTCCCGCTGACGCAGACCGCCATCCGGCCGGCCGCGACCTCGGTGAGGATCCGCGGGGATACCTGTAGGGCGAGCTTACCGCCGATCATCTCGCCTGATCCACGTCCCAGCCGGCGGGAGGCTGAGGACGCGAGTTTCTCCACCGCGAGCGCGGCGCGGGTCCGGGTGGAGAAACGGCGTGGGGGTGGTGTGGTCATCGCCTCATCAGCGTGCCATGACTCGTCTCGCCTGTTACAGAGACCCCGTACATCTCCACAGGGTGCCACGCCCAGGCTGGCGCCGACGACGTGAAATCGTCAGATCCGGGCATGGTGCTCGCGGAGCCAGGCCAACGGATCCACCGGGCGGTCCCCGACATGCACCTCGAAATGCAGGTGGGGGCCGGTGGAATGACCTTCGTTTCCCACCAGGGCGATCTGCTGACCAGCCGCGACGGTTCCTCCCCGGACCGTGAGGACCCGCATGTGCCCGTAAAGCGTCTCGACACCATCCCCGTGCTGCAGCACAATCTCGTTCCCAAAGCCGGAGGCGGGCCCGGCGTAGAGTACATAACCGGCGGCGGCGGCCATGATGGGAGTGCCGAGTGGCGCGGCGATGTCAAGCCCGAGATGACGCTCGGAGCCGGCGGTGGGGTTGAAACCGCGGGAGATCGTCCCGATCACCGGTGGCACCCAGCCCGGCGCCACCGGATCGGCCGCGGCTGGTGGCTGCGGCGACTGCGGTGCCGCTCCGGGCGCGGGCGGATCATCCTGTGGCGGTGTTCCAGGCGCGGACCAGCTCGAAGCCGAGGGAGCCGAGGGAGCCGCCGCGGGTGGCGGCAGAACAGTCCGCAGCGACATGACCCGCAGGCCCTGGACAGCTTGGCGGGCTGTGGCGGCAAGCAGCACCGGGTCCGGTGTCCCGGGGACGACGAGCGCCACCGCGCTGTCGGCGACCAGGCCGAGCGCGGCGGACCGGGATCGGTCCACCACCACCCCGACACCCGGCAGACGAATTGTTGCCAACGCACCGATTCGTAAACCAACCGGCCGGTCATGGCCGACATCAACCTGGCCGCCCAACCGCACATCCAGCGCCGCCGCAACACTGTGCGCAACCGCGATCTCCCCATCCGCGATTCGCTGCCACAGCGCGGTGACCTCGGCAGTGCCCGCGGGCGCGACGGTACGCAGCACGTTTGGATCAGCCCCAATCGCGCCTGTACGGCCACTTCCCACACTCACCTCGGCAAAATCGGCGACAACCGCCTCGGATGCGCCCACGGCCCGGCCGAGTCGATCGATCTCAGTCCGGGTAAGACTGCGATCAGTGGTGACGAACAGGTACGGATCGGTGCGGTGAGTCAGCGGACCCACCGAGGCTCGGGGACCCACAAGCGCGCCGAACGCAGCCGCGACGGGCGGATGGGCACCAGCCCGCGTCCTCAGGCTGACGCTTCCCGCGCCGAGTACGCTCACGCTCACCACTGTGCCCGCCAGTAACAGCGCAGCCGCCGCGCCGGCAACCAGCGGCGGCACACCGGCCGAGCCGCGCCAACCGCGGTGGGTGTCGGCATCCGCCGCCGGAACAGCCGCCCGGACACCCGGCTGGGTCCACACCCAACGTCACCCCCGTAGTAATCTTCCAGACCGTCGGCCGCACGAAAACAGCGCGACAGCATGATTGCGCCGTCCTTGGTGCGTTAAGTCCGCCAGTAAGCTGATCAGGTACAAGTGTGCTGCAAGGTGTGATATGACGTGCCCGATATGGGCGTCCGATGGGCGAAAGCACGGTGACTGTCGTCCGACCGGGGCATGCCCCAGCCCACGCGGCGGCGGACAGCGGCTCGCCGGGTCCGGTGACCGCTCGGGCGGCTCCGCGGGCTGGGCGACCACCGTGGTCGCCACAACGCCAAGCGGAGGCACGGAGCCGGGTGCTGAAGTGGGTATGGACTCGATAGAAGGACGTGGGGGAGTTCGGTGACGCAGAGAGCCAGTGCCATCGGCCGCGAGCGCGGACGCTGGAGCGCACACGAGATCAGTCTTGACGACGCGGAAGACCTTGACGGGCTCGCGGATTTCATGCATGACATCTCCGCCGAACTCGTCATCGCCTTCATCGAGGAGGATGACGAGTACCTGGGCATTGTCCGGATCGACGGTGACACCGGTGATCCCAGGGTGTTCCTGTCCGACCATCGGGTGCTGTTCACCTCGGCGCTGGCCGATCGGCTGTTCGCGGGTGCGCTGCCGCCGGCGGGCAGTGCCGCCATCGACGACGAGTCCGACGACCTGCTCGCGGGCGCCACACCAGCAGGTGACATCGACTTGCTTGCGGACGTCGGCACGGACGCGGACGCCCTCCTCGAACTGATTACGGAAAAGGGGCTGCTACCTGCCGACGTCATATTCGCGATCAGTGAACGCGCTGGCTGCGCGGATATTCTGGACGAAATCGGGAACTGAGGTGGCGGCCGGACACGGCGGCGTGGCCCGCTTCGCCGATCTGATGGGTGCCGCGCTGGAAGAGGCCGAACGGGCTCTGCTCACGGGGGACGTTCCGGTGGGTGCCGTCGTGTCCGCCGCGGACGGAACCATCATCGGCCGGGGCTGTAACGCCCGGGAGGCCGACCAGGATCCGACCGCTCACGCGGAGGTGGTCGCGTTGCGCGCCGCGGCGGCGGCAGCCGGCTCATGGCGACTGTCGGCCGCAACCCTGGTTGTCACCCTGGAACCATGCACGATGTGCGCGGGCGCGCTGGTCCTCGCCCGGGTCGGCCGGCTGGTCTACGGAGCGTATGACCCCAAGGCCGGAGCAGCCGGATCAGTGTGGGATGCCGTCCGCGACCCGCGGCTCAACCATCGCCCCGAGGTGATCACAGGCGTGCGGGAAGAGGAATGCGCACGCCTGCTCACGGACTTTTTCGCCACCCGCCGGCTCCCGCGCCGGACATCCGGTTCATGATTGACTAACAGCACCCGACCACTAAAAGCGACCGGATCGCGCCGCCGCGCGCCCGCCGACAGGCAATCGCCAGCATGCCCGCCGCGTCCAGTAAGCTAGCTAGCGGTGGAGTCGCCTAGTGGCCGAGGGCGCACGCCTCGAAAGCGTGTGAGGGGGCAACCCCTCCGTGGGTTCAAATCCCACCTCCACCGCTCTCTACCAGGCCAGTCAGTCGCACCGGCGCACCCACGCCTGAATCTGCCCGTTGATCATTTGGTCTCACTTCCGGTCTCATTCGGTCCGCCGGTGGGCGCCGGACCATCCCCCGGAAAGATCCTTCGACTGCTTCCCCCACGCCCCTTGACGACGAGCAGGATGACGAGCAACCGCC
>NZ_CAKJTP010000030.1:0-10552 GCF_917627335.1 Protofrankia sp. CiT1
CCTCGGCCCGGCGCGCGGCGACCCAGCCGGCCCGGCCCTCGTAGCCGATGATCAGATGGCAGCCGCCGGCGGTGGCCGGGCCGGCGCCGCCGAGCCCGGCCGCGGTCTCCACCTCGTCCGACAGGCGCGCGACCGTCGGCAGCAGATCCCGCTGCGCCAGGATGCGCAGCACCGCGGCCGCGCCGGTGAAGCCCGCCAGGCGCCAGCCCTCGTAGTGGATCGTCTCGGGCAGCGGACGCACCCGCAGCCGTACCTGGGTGATGACCCCGAAAGCTCCTTCGGAGCCGAGCACGAGTTCGCGCAGATCGGGCCCGGCGGCGGAGGCGGGCGCCCGGCCGAGCTCCCAGGTGCCGACCGGGGTCGCGAGCCGGATACCGACGACCATGCTGTCGAACCGGCCGTGACCGGCGGAGGCCTGGCCACTGGACCGGGTCGCGGCGAACCCTCCGACGGTCGCGTACTCCCACGACTGCGGCAGGTGACCGAGAGTGAAACCGTGCGTGGCAAGCGCGGCGTCGAGGGCCGGACCGCGCAGACCGGGATCAGCCGTGGCCAGCTGTGACCATGCGTCGACGCCGACCAGCCGGTTCATCCGGGCCGTGTCAAGCGCGATCACACCGGCAACGCCGTCACAGGCCGCGGCCAAGCCGCCGACGACCGATGTCCCGCCGCCGAACGGGACCACCGCGAGCCGATACCGGGCACAGACCGCAAGCACCGCGAGCACCTCGTCGTGGCATGCGGGCAGGATGACCGCGTCCGGGGCATCCATGGCGTCACCGGCGCGCAGACGCAGCAGATCGGTCGTGGAACGCCCACGGCAGTGCCGGATCCTGCTCTCCCGGTCGTCGTGCACCCAGGCCGGGCCGATGACGCCCGCCAGGGCCGCGCGCGCATCCTCGGCAAGCCTCACCGCCGGCAGCCGCACCGCGTCCAGGCTCACCGGTGGGGTGTCGCGGCAGTCCACGCCCAGAACCTGTTCCAGCAGAGAGCGGACACCGGCGGGCAGCGGCGTGCGCGCCGCCGCGGTGCCCCAGCCCCACCAGAGCGTCCCGGCGCCAGAGCCGGCCGTCCCGGCGTCAGGCCCGGTCATCCCGCCGTCTCGCTGGCTCGCTGGCTCGTCATCCCGCCGTTGTGTCCTTCCGTCATCATCACAACTCGTTGTCGGCGGTGACACGACATACACTTTTACAGATGTGGTCACAGCGTGACCGTGAAATGCCCAGCAGGCTATCTGATCACGTTGAGGCAGCTGAACCGGCCGGGTCACTCAATCGTCGCCAACGTGATCGGGACCTCGCCTGTCTGGCGAACGGCACGATCCTCGATGTCCTCGTCATCGGCGGCGGGGTGACCGGGGCGGGCGTGGCGCTGGACGCCGCGAGCCGAGGGCTGTCCGTCGCGCTCGTGGAAGCCCACGACTTGGCCTTCGGCACCAGCCGCTGGAGCTCCAAACTCGTCCACGGCGGAGTGCGCTACCTGGCCGCTGGCGATGTCGCCCTGGCCCGGCAATGCTCCCGGGAACGTGACATCCTGCTGCGCACCACCGCGCCGCACCTGGTACGGCCGCTACCGATGGTGCTCCCGTTGACGGTCGGCTTCCCCACCTCCGCCGCCCTCGTCGCCGATGCCGGCCTGCACATCGCCGACCTGATCCGGCTCGGCGCCGGCACCCCCCGCTCGGTCCTGCCCGGCCCCCGGTGGCTGAGCGCGGTCGAGACCCAGGCCCTGGTGCCGGCGCTGCGGCCCGTCCACCTGCGCGGCGGGCTGCTGTCCTGGGACGGTCAGCTCGTCGACGACGCGCGCCTGGTCGTCGCGATCGCACGGACAGCGGCCAGGCATGGCGCGCGGATAATCACCCGCTGCCGGGCCGTCGCCGTCGACGGCGACGGTGCCACCGCGATCGACACGCTCACCGGCTCGGCGGTCACGGTGCGCTCCCGCGCTGTGGTGAACGCGACCGGGGTCTGGGCTGGCGAGCTGTGCGGCGACGTCCATGTGCGCCCGAGCCGCGGAAGCCACCTCGTCGTGGCGGACAGCGCCTTCGGCGGGCTCCGGACGGCGATCACCGTGCCGGTGTCGCACGAGCACAACCGGTACGTGTTCGCGCTGCCACAGCCCGGCGGACGGGTCTACGTCGGGCTCACGGACGAACCCGTCGACGCCGTGACCGACACCCCGGCCGCGACCCCGGCCGAGACCGAGTTCCTGCGCGAGGTCATCTCCGGCGTTCTGGCGGTACCCGTTGACCAGGCTGACATCCTGGGCACCTTCGCCGGGTTACGCCCGCTGCCGGCCGGGGCGTCCGGGGCGTCCGGGCGCACCGCCGACCTCTCCCGTCGCCATGCCGTCATCACCTCGGCCGATGGCGTGGTGACCATCGTCGGCGGCAAGCTCACCACCTACCGGCGGATGGCCGCCGACACCGTGGACGAGCTGGCGCGGGCGCGCGGGCTGCGCCCTGGGCCGTGCCGGACCCAGCACCTGCCGCTGGTGGGCGCGGCCGGGTGGTCGACGCTCGCCGAAGTGGCCGCGCCGCGCCGGCTGGTCGCCCGCTACGGCACCGAGGCACCCACCGTGGTCGCGCAGGCGCGGGGTGATCCGCGGCTTCTCGCGCCGCTGTGCGGCCGGGTGGACACCACCGGCGCGGAGATACTGTTCGCGCTGCGGCACGAGGGCGCCCTGGACGCCGGTGACCTACTCGACCGGCGCACCCGCATCGGTCTGGTGCCAGCCGACCGTGCCGCCGCGCTCCCCCACGTCCAAGCGCTGCTGGCCGCGCCGGACGGATAGCGGACGGTGGGCTTCCGAACATCGTCACGCCGCCCTCGGCTGATCAGGGCACGGCCAGCGTCGGTGGGACCCCGTCCACGGTGGTCGAGGGGATCCGGCCGATGGTCAGGGCAGCGATCCGGTCCCGGTGCTGGACCGGATCGCCGTAGCTGTAAACCTCGCGTTTGGCACGCTTGTAGAAGAAGTGGGCGTCGTGCTCCCAGGTGTAGCCGATCCCGCCGTGATATTGGATCATCGCGGCGGTCACCTCCCGGGCGGTGTCCGAGGCCTTGCTCTTGGCCACAGCGACCGCGAGCCGGCAGTCCGCAAGCCCGGCGTCCAGCGCGTGTGCCGCGTACAGCACCGCGTGCTCGGACATGGTCACGGCAACATGCAGGTCGGCGAGATGGTGCTTGAGCGCCTGGAAGGATCCGACCGCCCGGCCGAACTGCACCCGGTCGCGGTCATAGGCGACCGTGCGCCGCAGCGCCTCCCGGGCGAGGCCGACGAGGTCCCCCGCCGTGAGCACCGCACCCCGGTCGAGAAGATCGCTAAAGACGGCCGTGGACGAGCCAGGCAACCGCTGCCCGGGGACGCCGTCGAGCACCACCGAAGCCGTGCGTACCGTGCCGTCGTAGTTTTCCAGCCCGGTCACGGCGACCCCCGGCAGCTCCGGTTCCACCAGGTACAGCCCGACCTCGCCAGCCGGTTCCACGGCGGCCACCACGATGATCTGTGCGGTCTCGGCGTACTCGACCGGCAGAGCCGATCCGGTCAGCCGGCCCGCCTCGTCAGCCGTGACCCGTACGCCCGAGGGATCGTAGCGGCCGGCCGGCCCGCGCGGCGCCACCGTGGCCACGAGCGCGCCCGAGGCGACAGCGGGCAGCAAGGACCTCTTCTGCTCGTCCGAACCCGCAAGCCGCAGCGCCTCACCCGCGAGCACGGTCGGCAGCCACGGCCCGGGTACGGCTCCCGCGCCGAACGCGCGGGCAACCACCTGGGCATCCACCAGGCCAAGACCGAGGCCGTCGTGCTCCGCGGGGACGCAGACAGCGAGCCATCCATACGCGCCGATGGCCTTCCACAGCTCGGTGGGGTTACCGTCGCCGTGCTGGTCCTCGAACACGGCACGGACGGCTGTCAGGTCGAACCGGTCGGCGAGGTAGGCACGGACGGTTTCACCCAGAGCACGCTGCTCGTCGGTGAGTGCGAAGTACATGGCTGGTCCTATCGACGACGGCCGGAAAGGTCATCGGGGCAGCCCGAGGAGCCGCTCGGCGATGATGTTACGCTGCACCTGCGAGGAGCCACCCCAGATCGTGACCGAACGCGACCACATCGCCTCGTGCTGCATACCGCGTAGGTCGGCGTCAGGCCGTGGCCGGGTGAGCGTCGCCTCCGGACCGAGCAGGTCGTCGAAGGTCTCCCACAGCTCCTGATGCGTGTGCGACCACTGCAGTTTGGTCAGGGACGACTCGGCCCCGAGCTCCGCGCCCTTTTCGATCTGGGTGAGTATGTGCATGGAGTGGTAGCGCAGACACTCGAGCTCGACGATCCGGCTGGCGAGCCGCTGGCGCAGGACCGGGTCGCCGGTACGCCCGAAGGCCGCCGCCGCGGCCACGATCTCGTCGAACTGGCCGCGGAAGGCGGTGTACTGGGCGATGCCGGAGGCGCCGCGTTCGAATGACAACAGCAGCATCGCCGTCGACCAGCCGTCACCGGCCCCGCCCAGGCAGTCGGTGACCTTCACCCGGACATCGGTGAAGAACACCTCGCCGAACTCACTCGCGCCGCTGAGCTGGCGCAGCGGCCGGGCGTCGACCCCGTCGGAACGCATGTCGATGAGCAGCATCGAGATGCCGCGGTGCCGCTGGGCGCCGGGCTCCGTGCGGACCAGCGCGAACATCTTGTCCGCGTACACGGCATTGGTCGTCCAGACCTTCTGGCCGTTGACGACGAACTCGTCGCCGTCGAGCACGCCGGTGGTGCGCAACGCGGCGAGGTCCGAACCCGCGCCCGGCTCGGAGAAGCCCTGGCACCAGATCACCTCGTTGCGCAGCATCGGGCCGATGATGTCGCGCTTCTGCTCGTCCGTGCCGATCGCCATGACGGTGGGCGCGAGAAAGGCCAGACCGAGGGCGTTGACGGTGGGCGGGGCCCCGGCCCGCTGGGTCTCCTCGTCGTAGATCGCCTGCATGCCGGGTGTCCCGCCACGGCCGCCGTACTCCCGTGGCCAGGAGATCCCGGCGAACCCCGCGTCGTACTTGCGGCGTTCCCAGTCCCTGCGCAGCTCGAACGCCTCCGCCGCGCCGATGGCCGACCAGAACGACCGCGACCGCCACCGCGGCGGGATGTTGTCCGCCAGCCAGGCGCGTAGTTCCACGCGGAACCGCTCCTCCGCGGGCGTGAAGGTAAGATCCATCAGGCGGCTCCTGCGGTGGAGTGTGCGCAACGCGGCATGCGGAGTTTATTCGCGGCAGGCACGATGTGACGTGTGTCCGCGCCCTATCTGGCAGCCACCCTCCGGAAACGGGGAAGACGATGATTGCTCCGGCCCGGCTGAACCCCACCACCAGGAACGACGCCCTGCGCCAGATGGAGGCCGAGGTCTTCGACATCGTCGTCATCGGCGGCGGCGTCACCGGGGCGGGGGTGGCGCTCGACGCGGCCACCCGCGGGCTGTCGGTAGCCCTGGTCGAGGCGCGAGATCTCGCGGCCGGCACATCCAGCCGGTCCAGCAAGCTCATCCACGGCGGGCTGCGGTACCTCGAGCAGCGCAACGTGGCGCTGGTCGCCGAGGCGCTGCGCGAACGGGCGCTTCTGCTCGCGACCCTGTGCCCGCACCTCGTACGCCCGACCTCCTTCATGTTCCCGATCACTCATCGGATGTGGGAGCGCGCCTACGTCGGCAGTGGGATGCTGCTCTACGACACCCTGAGTGGTGGCCGCCGCAACGTACCGCACCACCGCCACCTGACCAGGCAGGCCGCGCTGCGCGCCGCGCCGTCCCTGCAACCGGGCTCCCTGGTGGGCGCGATCCAGTACTGGGACGCCCAGGTCGACGACGCGCGGCACACCATGTTCGTCGCCCGCACCGCCGCCCACTACGGCGCCCTGATCGCCACCAGCGCCCGGGTGACGGGGCTGCTGCGGGAAGGTGAACGGATCACCGGAGTACGTGTCGACGACCTCGAGAACGGCGGGCAGATCGATGTCCGGGCACGCCAGACCATCAACGCGGCGGGAGTGTGGACCGACGACATCCAGGCCATGGCCGGCGGCCGCGGCCAGCTGTCCGTCCGGGTGTCCAAGGGCGTCCACCTGGTGGTGCCCCGCGACCGGATCAATTCGACCACCGGGCTGATCCTGCGCACCCGCCGCAGCGTGCTGTTCGTGATCCCCTGGGGCTCGCACTGGATCATCGGGACCACGGACACGGACTGGAACCTCGACCTCGCGCACCCCGCCGCCAGCAGCGCGGACATCGACTATGTGCTGACGCACGTCAACCGGGTGCTGCGCACGCCGCTGAGCACCGAGGACATCACCGGTGTCTATGCCGGGCTGCGCCCGCTGCTGTCCGGCGAGTCCGAGGACACCTCACGGCTGTCCCGGGAGCATGCGGTCGTCTCGCCGCTGCCGGGTCTGACCATGGTCGCCGGGGGGAAGTACACGACCTACCGAGTGATGGCCCGCGACGCGGTCGACTCCGCGCTGGCCGGGATGAACCGGTACGTGCCGCTGTCCTGCACCGACCGGATACCGCTGCTCGGCGCCGAAGGCTACCAGGCGTTGTGGAACGCCCGGGAGACCCTCGCCCACCGGAGCGGGGTGCACGTGGCGCGGGTCGAGCATCTGCTGGGGCGTTACGGCAGCCTCACGCGGGAGGTCCTCGACCTCATCGCGGAACGCCCCGCCCTCGGACGGCCGCTGCGCGGGGCCAGCACCTACCTCGCGGCGGAGGCCGTGTACGCCGCGTCCCACGAAGGTGCGCTGCACCTTGACGACATACTCACCCGCCGGACCCGGATTTCGATCGAGGCCTGGGACCGGGGTGCCGAAGCTGCCGCGCACGTCGCCGAGCTGGTCGGACCCGAGCTGGGCTGGGACCGCACGACCACCGCCACCGAGATCGAGCACTACCGGGCGCGGGTGGCGGCCGAGCGCGAGTCCCAGCGGCAGGCGGATGACCAGACCGCCGACGCGGCCCGGCTCGGTGCCCCGGACGTGCGCGGCGGTGGCCGGCTCCGGCCCGGGGCTCCCGAACCCGCCCTTGGCTGAGGGCTGCGCCCGCCCCGGCGAAATACCTCGTCGACGGTCCGGAAAACGACACCAAAGATGTCGGCAGGACGCTGTGCAAACAGCACCAGCGTCCGATAACAGCGAGGAACGCCGCGATTGCTCCACGCTGTTCAACGAGGTCAAGAGCTACTCCCGAGACGGCAAAAAGGCGGCAGCAAGGCGCCGCCCCTTCGAGAAAGCACCGTTCGAGGGATTATCAGCATGACCCCAGAAAGACGGCTCGTGGTAACGCGATAAACAGCGGGAACAAACCGGTGAATGCATTTCTGGCCGGTGAATACATCGATAACGTGTAACTGTATCCGCCGGCATCGGACCCACCAGGCAGGGCATGACCAGTGAGCATGACCGGCATAAGTGGTAGATTCTTCGGGTAGCAAGACCTTAGCGACCGAAGACTGCGCGATCATCATGCCGTTCGCGCGGGCAGCGGCCCCGAAGGAACCCACTGTTCGCGGAAGATCGGACCGGCCCGCCGTGTCTCCCGTTACGGAGTCTGCCTCTTCTGGAGGTGTGTCCACATTCAGCTACCCGCGGCACCGACCAGCGAGTGGGCCATGGCCCGATTACCCACGAGAGCGGGCGACCGCCATGGGCACCACATAATACCGACCACGGCATTGGCGGGTTACGCGCCCCCGGGTTCGCCTCCCGCATATCGGCTGGCACAGATCCGGGAGGCAGGCCATACCACCCGGACCCGAGTCCTGCCAAGAAAAAACCACGGGATCATTCAGGGGGAACAGCAA
The DNA here is from genome assembly GCF_917627335.1 of Protofrankia sp. CiT1. NCBI lineage: Bacteria > Bacillati > Actinomycetota > Actinomycetes > Frankiales > Frankiaceae > Protofrankia > Protofrankia sp. CiT1. Next base: position 7,824 of record NZ_CAKJTP010000030.1, read on the forward strand.
CCGGAGTAAGAGCGACCGGCAATAGGGGCATGGCCCAAGGAACGAGGTTGGCGTGCGCGCATCGCGAGGCTGCGGAGGGAGACGCCGGAGGTACTGGGCGTCGACCGACGAACCGGGGTACCCGTCCATCGCGCGGCGATGGACGGGGAGCGATGACGCGAGGCGCCACCCGGGCACCGCGAGCCGGACGGTCCTGTTGCTGGAGCCGCTAAAGAGTGTGTGTGAGATCGGGCTTTCGATCAGCGAGCCGCCTCCAGGCGCCCCCTGGCAAGGCGGAAGGCCGAAGCGATACCGGATGAGTTGTCTCGGTGTGGCCGACAACGCGGCCAGGGGGCGCCTGGACGCGGCGAGCCGGAATGACGATCTCACACGCGCTCTAAGGCGCTGTTTTCGCACGGCTACGATCAACAGTAGCTCCGCCCGGAGACGGGAGAAACCCGCCGTGACAATACACGCACGCTCAGGATGGGATCCGCATACGCTCCGCCACCATCACGATGCCTCGGAACCGCTGCCCGTCGAACAGCTCACACCCGCGAACGTCGATTTTGATCTGCTGTGGGCGGACGACGGGCTGGCCCGCGGGCTGGCGGAGATGACTCGTACCGAGCGGCCACGCCGCTTCCTCCCGGTGTCCGGCTCCTCCCTTGACTCGGCCGCCGAGCGTTGGCTCACCGCACGGGCATGCCAGCGCCGGGCCGCCGCCGTCGGCCAGCTTGTCGACGATCCCCTCGTACGCGGCTTTGAAGAGCGCGTCGACGCCCTGCGGCGGATGAGCGACGTCCTCGGCGGTGGCGATGTCCACGCGCTGTCCATCACCGAGCTCGGTATCACCGTCCGGCTGCTGCGGACCGGCATCCACAACGACATCCACCAAGCCCGGCTGTACGCGGTCGCCGCCGAGCTGGCCCGGCTGGCCGGCTGGGCGATGTACGACGTCGGGCAGTACGGTGCCGCGCAGCGATGCTGGCTCGTGGCGCTCCGGGCCGCCCACGAGGCGGATGCGCCCGCTCTCGGCGCGAACATCCTGCGCTGTATGGCGGAACAGGCGGCGTGGTACGGGCAACCGGCCGACGCGATCACCCTGCTCCAGTCGGCCCAGGACGGCGCCCGCAGCATGCTGAGCGCCATCGAACGAGCTGTGATCACCGCCGACCTGGCTGTCGCTCACAGCCGCACCGGTCACCATGCGGAGTCAGTGGCCGCGACCACACTCGCCTACTCGTTGATCGACGCTGTTCATCCGGATGAGAACCCTCCCTACATGTACTGGGCCGGCCGCAAGGACATCTCGTTCGCCGCTGGTGAGGCCCTGTTGTCCGGCGGCGACCCGGACGAGGCGATACCCCATTTCCAGGCGGCCCTCAACGACCTTGACGCCCTCGACGACGAGTTCCCGCGGAACCGGGTCGAGTTCCTCACCAGGCTGGCTGTCGCCCATGTCAGGACAGGCCACCCCGAGCAGGCCATCGCCCTCGGGCACGAGGCCGTCGCCCACGCGGCAACCATCGACTCCGGGATGACACGCCGCGACATCGCCCGCCTGTGCCAGGAAATCGAGCAGGCCGGGTATGCCGGCGTAGCCGCGCTGGTCGACCACGCCCGGTGCGCGCTCGGCCCGTTGACAGTGGCCGCGATGTCGTCCTGACACGATCTCCGCGACAGTTCGACGCGTTCGGTAAGCGATCCCCGCCATGAGCGCCGGGCGCTCTCCCGCCGCCCGCCAGGCCTGCGGAACTGTTCATAGAGAACAGTTTTCAGGCTTCAATCCCGCCCACAGGACGTAGTCCGCTGTCCAGTTGACCTGTCAGGGTATGCGCATGACCTCCTTCACAGACATCGACCTCCTGCGTGAGCTTGAGCCCGTCGCCGCGACCAACCTCGACCGCCACCTGGGCCTGGCCGCCGAATGGATGCCGCACGAGTACGTCCCCTGGAGCCAGGGCAGTGACTTCGACACCCTGCCGTGGGAACCGGAGCAGTCCAGGCTGTCCGACATCGCCCAGGTCGCCTTCGAGGTCGGCCTGCTCACAGAGGACAACCTGCCCAGCTACCACCATGTGATCGCGACGACCTTCGGCCGGGACGGCGCCTGGGGTACCTGGGTGCACCGTTGGACGGCGGAGGAGGGACGCCACGCCATCGCGATGCGTGACTATCTGATGGTAACCCGTGGTGTCGATCCGGTTGCCCTTGAGCGGGGCCGCATGAAGCAGATGCAGCAGGGGTTCGACGGCGGCGGCAAGACGCCACTGCGCGCCATCGCCTACGTGTCCTTCCAGGAGCTGGCAACACGGATCAGCCACCGCAACACGGGGCGGTTCACCCAGGACCCCGTGGCGGAGAAGCTGCTCGCCCGGGTGGCCGCCGACGAGAACCTCCACATGATCTTCTACCGAAACCTGATCAGCGCGGCGCTGGAGATTGACCCGTCCGCCACAGTGCGGGCCATCGCCGAGGAGATCGTGGCCTTCCAGATGCCCGGGACGGGCATCGAGGACTTCGACCGCAAGGCCAAGCTGATCGCCCGAGCCGGGATCTACGACCTCCGCATCCACCACGACGAGGTCGTTACGCCGCTCCTGCGGCACTGGAAGTTCTTCGACCTCGACGGCCTCGACGCGCCGGCCGAGCAGGCCCGGACGAACGTCGAGCGCTACCTTGAGGCGATCGACGCCCTCGCCCGCAAGCACGAGGCGAAACGCGCGGGCGCACTCGCCGCCTCCCCC
>NZ_CAKJTP010000030.1:10959-12125 GCF_917627335.1 Protofrankia sp. CiT1
ACCCACCGGCCGCGGGCCACGAGGGGTACACGGCCGGAGTCCCGACGCCGCGGGCCGTGTGGCACAACGATCACCAGGACTCTCCGGCGGTGCGGTGTCATGGCTGGTAGGCCGCGCGACAATGAAACGGGCGCCGCTGGCACCGCACCGCACCGCACCAGTCCAACGACTACGGGAGATCTCGTGCAGCTCGGGATGATCGGCCTTGGCCGGATGGGCGCCAACCTGGTACGCCGGCTCATGCGGGACGGGCACGACTGCGTCGTCTACGACGTCAACCCAGCGGCGGTGGAGCAGCTGGCGGCCGCGGGCGCGACCGGTGCCAGCACACTCGCGGAGTTCGCGGCGAAGCTCACCGTCCCCCGCGCGGCCTGGGTGATGCTCCCCGCCGGGATCACCGGCGAGACCGTGTTCGCGCTCGCTGAACACTTCGAAGCCGACGACGTCATCCTCGATGGCGGCAACTCCTACTACCGCGACGATGTGGACCGGGCCGCCGAGCTCGCCGGCCGGGGCATCCACTACGTCGACGTCGGCACCTCTGGGGGGGTCTTCGGGCTGGAACGCGGTTTCTGCCTGATGATCGGAGGTGAGCGTGACGTCGTGTCCCGCCTCGAGCCGCTGTTCGCCACGATCGCTCCGGGGCTGACGACGGCACCGCGCACGCCGGGCCGCGCCGGTGCACCGACCCAGGCCGAAAAGGGCTACCTGCACTGCGGGCCGAACGGGGCCGGGCACTTCGTGAAGATGGTCCACAACGGCATCGAATACGGGATGATGGGCGCCTTCGCCGAGGGGATGGCCATCCTGAACAAGGCCGGCATCGGCCGGGAACACACCGGCGAGCATGACGCCGAAACCACCCCGCTGGCGCACCCCGAGTACTACCAGTACGACATCGACACCGCGGAGGTGGCCGAGGTGTGGCGCCGGGGCAGCGTGGTCAGTTCCTGGCTGCTGGATCTGACGGCGGCGGCGCTCGTCGAGGATCCAAAGCTGGCGTCGTTCAGCGGCCGGGTGTCGGACTCCGGCGAGGGCCGCTGGACGGTACTCGCCGCGGTGGAGGAAGGTGTGCCCGCCCACGTGCTCACCGCCTCGCTGTACGAGCGGTTCTCCTCGCGCGGCGAGGCCCTGTACGCGGACAAACTGCTGTCGGCCATGCGCAG
>NZ_CAKJTP010000030.1:12431-15714 GCF_917627335.1 Protofrankia sp. CiT1
CGCGAGGCTACTTGCCGAGCGACGCCGCGTCGCCCATGACGATCAGCGGCCGGCTGGCGGGCGACAGCCAGGCGAGAATGGCGACGATCCCCTCTCTCGTCACGGCGACGCAGCCCTGGGTCGCGCAATTGTGATCAACATGCAGCCAGATACCGCCGCCGGCCGCCGTACCGAGCGGGCGCTTGGGGTCTGACGGGGGGTAGCCGGGCATCCGGTTGTAGTCAATCGCTACCACGTAGTCGAACGCGGCCGCCATGTCCGGCTCACCGGTCTGATAGTAGGACGGCCGGTACTCGTAGGGCATCAGCGTGCCCGGATCGGGCTGACGCCCGCCCGCGGCCGTCAGCGTGAACACACCCACGGGGCTGCATAGATCACCATCGTAGTGATTCAGGGACCAGCCGTTTGCCCCGTTACGGCCGGCAAGCGGAGCCGCGGCCCGAGTCCACCCAGCGCATGCATCGGTGCGCTGCCACAGAGTGACCGTGTTCGTCGTGGCCGTCTGGTCGGGCGCTGAGACCACAATCACCTGGCGGTTCACGTCGGCGATCCGCTCGGACATCTCCGCACCAAGATCAAAAATAGTCACATACATCATCCGACCGTCCCTGCCTCCCCTCCGCAGCCTGATGTGCCTGGTTCAGGCACATGTAACGCGCCAATGGCGTCTTCGACAAGTGCCGTGGTCAACTCGGTGGCCTTCCGGAGTGGGCTCATCCGCCAGCGGCAATGAAAAGACAGCTCCGCCCCCGGAGCTTGTCCCGTTCGGTGACCCGATCGGGACGGCCTGCCACCCTGCCGGATGGCAGAAAATCACACGTACGGCTGATACTGCTCGCAACAACCGCTCTTAGAGCGCCCGGCAATAGGGGACGCGGCGTCGCGGGGCCAGGGCACGCACCTCGCCGCGTTGTCGTCAGTCGCCACCCAACACCTCCGGTGGCTCCCTCCTCCGCCTCGCGCCGCACGCACCCCAGCCCCACTCCTTGATCCACACCCCTATTGCCGGGCGCTCTTATTTTTGGCGCGAACAAACAACGCGAAAACACCGGCGCAGCCGGACGCGCCGTCAGCAACGGTCGGCGTAGGCGGTTCGTGACGACTCTCGCGGTCAGCGGCTGGTAATCCTGGCATCACGGGCCGCGCCGCCCCACATCGCAGCGATGTGAGAGCCACGGTGGGCCGCCGCTGGGAGGGCGAGGGGGCCTGACGCCGTGGTCGTCAGAGGCGGTAAGTTGGTCTGGAACTCGGTCAGTGCCGCTCTGTCAAGACTTGGAGGGCCCGGGAACAGCTTGTTGCCGGGCGCTGGTGGCCGAGGGCCGGCTCATCAAGCGAGAGGGGATCTCCCAGTGGGCTCCGTCAAGGCCGCACGTCGACCGATCTAGGGCGTATCTGATGGATGTTGGTCGATGCGGACGATGATCCATCAGACACGCCCTGGCCGGGCTGCCCGCACGGGGCTGACTCGGCGTCGTTCTCGTGTGTGACGGCTTGCCGCCGGCTGCCGGCTACTTTCCCAGTGACGGAGGTCTTTTCCCGTGGATTACCTTTCCCGCATGTTCGCCCGGACACTTCGCGACGATCCCGCCGAGGCTGAGACAGCCAATCACAAGCTGCTCGTTCGTGGCGGGTACGTCCGGAAGGTCGCTTCCGGCATCTACACCTACCTTCCGCTCGGGCTTCGTGTTCTCCGCAAGGTCGAAGAGATCGTGCGCGAGGAAATGACCGCCGCCGGCTGTCAGGAAATACTGATGCCGGCGCTGCTGTCTCGTGAGCTGTGGGAGCGGACCGGCAGGTGGGCCGACTATGGCGACCTGATGTTCCGGGTGGCAGACCGCAAGGGAGCGGAGTTCTGCCTTGCTCCCACGCACGAAGAGCTGGTGACCAGCCTGATCGCACATGAGGTCAGCAGCTATCGAAACCTGCCGCTGAGTGTGTACCAGATTCAGACCAAGTACCGGGACGAGTTGCGGCCGAGGTCCGGCCTCATTCGCGCTCGTGACTTCATCATGAAGGACGCCTACAGTTTCCACCCGGACCTGGACTCGCTCCGTGCCACATACAACGTGATGTACAATGCCTACGAGCGTGTGTTCACCCGCTGTGGCCTTCGTTTCCGGGCTGTGGAGGCGCAGGCCGGCGAGATCGGCGGGGATGTGAACCACGAGTTCATGGCTCCGAGCGAGATCGGCGAGGATCTGTTCGTCTATGCGCCCAACGGCAGTTATGCCGCGAACATGGAGGCTGCTTCCGGTCAGCGGCCCATCGCGGTGGAGCCTGGGACGCAGCCGCTCCGGCGGCTCCACACGCCGGGCGTTCCAGGAGTCGAGGAACTCGCCGCGCATCTGGACCTGCCGGCGAGCCGGATTCTGAAATGTGTCCTGTACAAGATTCCGCGCTCCGGCGGCGAACAGGATCAGATCATAGCTGTCCTCTGTCCGGGTGACCGTGAGATCAACGAGTACAAGCTCACGGCGATTCTCGGAGCGGCGCCTGTCCTCCTCGGTGAGAGCGACTTCGCGGCGAACCCCGGTCTGGTCCGCGGGTACGTCGGGCCGCAGGGGCTTGCGGCCCACGTCAGCCGGATCGTCGCAGATCATCATATAGCGGCTGGCCGTGACTGGTGCACCGGGGCAAACGAAGTCGACTATCACGTGGCTGGCTGCAACCAGGGACGCGACTTCGAGCCGGACGAATACGCGGACGTGACCAATGTCCGGTCAGGTGACCCCTCGCCGGACGGCACGGGCCCGCTCGCGGTCGAGCGGTCGGTCGAAATCGGCCACATCTTCCAGCTCGGCACCAGGTATTCCGTGCCTCTCGCCGCGACATTTCTTGATGACAACGGCAAGGACGCGCCCATGGTGATGGGCTGCTATGGCATCGGCATCAGCCGGATTCTTTCGGTTGTTATCGAGCAGCACCATGACGAGAATGGGATCGTGTGGCCAGCGGCGCTTGCTCCGTATGACGTCGAAGTGATTCCGCTGGGCCGGAAGATCGATGAGGAGATCGTCAACTCGGTCGCCGGACCGCTGGTGGCGGAGGGGCTTGAGGTCCTCGTGGACGACCGGACCGGGAATTCCGCCGGCGTGAAGTTCGCGGATGCTGATCTGCTCGGCTGCCCGGTACAGATTGTCATAGGACGCCGTGCGGCGGAAGGAATCGTCGAGATCCGCACGCGGGACCGATCGGTCGTGACCGAGGTTGAGATCACGGATCTGCCCAAGACGGTGGAACACCTTCGCCGCAGTCTGTAACCCGCCGTTCTACCGCGGCCCGG
>NZ_CAKJTP010000030.1:16380-39403 GCF_917627335.1 Protofrankia sp. CiT1
TGTCGGTACTGGCGATGCCATCGGTGCTGGCATCGCCGGCGGTCTGGCCCTTTGTCCCGCGCATGGTGGGGAACAGGACGACATCGCGGAGGGTCGGGGCGTCAGTGAGGAGGGCGACGAAACGGTCGATGCCAATGCCGAGTCCTGACATGGGAGGCATACCGTATTCCATTGCCTCGATGAAATCCTCTTCCATCATCATCGTCTCGTCATCGCCCGCCTCACGCAGCGCGGTCTGTTCGTCGAGACGCTGCCGCTGCTCCACCGGATCGATCAGCTCGGAGTAGGCCTTGACGATCTCCCAACCATTGACCACGACCTGGAAGCTGTCGAGCTGGGTTGGGTCGGAGTCGCTACGCCGCGCCAGCGGGACCAGCTCGGCGGGGTGGTGCAGCAGGAAGCACGGCTGGATGAGATCGGGACGAACCGTCTTCTTGTACAGCAGATCGACCAGGCCCGCGTACGACGGCGCCGCACCGACATCCAGACCAAGCCCGACGACCCGCTCACGCAACGCCGGAAGGTCACGCACCACTCTCAGGTCGATCCCGGTCCGGCGGGCCACCTCGGTCCGATAGTCGACCTCGGGCCAGCTGGCACCGAAGTCGAGCTTGGTGCCCCCGTAGGTGATGGTCCGGCTACCGATGACGTCGTCAAGAACAGTAATGATCATCTCTCGGACGAAAGCCATGTTGTCGCGGTAGTCCCAGTACGCCGCGTACCACTCGAGCATGGTGAACTCCTGGAGGTGCGAGGAGTCCATACCCTCGTTGCGGAAGTTACGGCCGATCTCAAAGACGCGGTCGAAGCCGCCGACCACGACGCGCTTGAGGAGCGTCTCGGGGGAAATCCGGAGATAGAAGTCCTCACCGAGGGTGTTGTGCCGGGTCACGAACGGGCGGGCAGCGGCGCCCGACGCCGCCTCCTGCAAGATCGGCGTCTCCACCTCAAGGAAGTCGTTGTCTTCCAGGAAACGACGAATGCTCCGAATGATCCTGATGCGGGTCTCGAACCGCTCCCGTGACTCGGCGTTGACAAGAAGATCCAGGTAGCGACGCCGGTAGCGGGCCTCCACATTGGACATCCCCGCCCACTTGTCCGGAAGCGCCCGCGCCGTGCGATTGAGCACGGTCAGCTCGGATACGGCAACGGTGCGTTCGCCCTTACGGGTGGTGTACATCTGTCCCGCGACACCCGCAAAGTCTCCGATCTTGACGGACCGGGACCACTCCTTGACGGTTTCCTCGCCGAGGTCGTTGCGGGACAGGGAGACCTGGACGCGGCCCGACCTGTCCTGAAGGTGACCGAACACGAGGCCGCCCATGCGCCGCCACAGCATGATACGGCCGGCGAGCCTGACGGCGGTGCCATCAGGCGCCTGCCTGGCGGCGGCAGCCAGCGAGTCCGCGCGGTATCCGGACTGAGGCCCCGTGACGCCGGGCTGCTCGGTTGACATGGTCACACCTTCTCGAGCGGGATGGGTACGAAAACGGACGGTAAGTGCCACGAGAAAAATGCCGGTAGTGGCGCGGCCGTCGGTCTGGCGGGCATCTCCAGCCTACCGGCCGAAGCCACCGGCCCCGACCACCGACCACCAGCCACCAGCCACGTATTACCCAACCGGGTAGCCACAGTTGTCCGGCGCACGGCCTGTCACGGCATCGACGGCAGGCCGTGCGCGCGGCAATCGACGGCAGCTCAGCTGTTGTCCGTGACCGGGAGGTAGATCCGCCCGCCACTGGCGGTGAACTCCTCGGCCTTCTCCCGCATACCCGCCTCGAGCGCCTCGGCGGTCTCCAGCCCGTGGTCGGCGGCGTACTTGCGCACGTCCTGACTGATCCGCATCGAGCAGAAATGAGGGCCACACATAGAACAGAAATGAGCCGATTTGGCCGGCGCCGCGGGCAGCGTCTCGTCATGGAACGCCTGCGCGGTCTCCGGATCGAGCGCGAGATGGAACTGGTCAGCCCAGCGGAAATCGAACCGGGCGTCAGAAAGCGCGTCATCCCATGCCTGAGCTCCCGGATGGCCCTTGGCGAGATCCGCCGCGTGAGCGGCGATCTTATAAGCGATCACGCCGGCCTTGACATCGTCGCGGTCGGGAAGCCCGAGATGTTCCTTGGGCGTGACGTAGCAGAGCATCGCCGTGCCGTACCAGCCGATCATCGCGGCGCCGATCGCGGAGGTGATGTGGTCATAGCCTGGCGCGATGTCCGTAGTCAGCGGACCAAGGGTGTAAAAGGGCGCGTCATGGCACAGTTCGCTCTGCAGCTCCACATTCTCTTTGATCTTGTGCATGGGGACGTGCCCCGGGCCCTCGATCATGACCTGGACGTCGTGCTCCCAGGCCACCGAGGTGAGCTCCCCCAGCGTGGCCAGCTCCGCGAGCTGGGCGGCGTCATTGGCGTCCGCGATCGATCCGGGCCGCAGACCGTCCCCGAGAGAGAATGTGACGTCATAGGCCCGCAGGATCTCGCACAGTTCGGCGAAGTGCGTGTACAGGAAATTCTCCCGGTGGTGAGCCAGACACCAGGCCGCGAGAATCGAACCGCCGCGGGAGACGATCCCGGTCCTGCGCCGCGCGGTCAGCGGAATGTAACGCAACAGCACCCCGGCGTGGACGGTCATGTAGTCCACACCTTGCTCGCACTGTTCGACCACGGTGTCCCGATAGACCTCCCAGGACAGCTCCTCGGCCTTGCCGCCGACTTTTTCCAGCGCCTGATAGATCGGTACGGTCCCGATCGGAACCGGCGAGTTCCGAATGATCCACTCCCGGGTCGTGTGGATGTCACGCCCGGTGGACAGATCCATGACGGTGTCGGCACCCCAGCGGGTCGCCCACACCATCTTGTCGACCTCCTCCTCGATGGACGAGGCCACCGCCGAATTCCCGATGTTTGCATTGATCTTCACCAAGAGTGCCCGGCCGATCGCCATCGGCTCGGACTCCGGATGGTTGATGTTCGCCGGTAGCACCGCCCGTCCAGCCGCGATCTCCGCGCGTACGGTCTCGACTGGCAGGCCCTCGCGCAACGCTACAAACCGCATCTCCCGCGTGATTTCGCCGCGGCGCGCATAGGCCAGCTGAGTGACGGCACGCCCAGGCCGGGCCCGGCGAGATGACCGACCGCCCAGGCCGTCGCCAACGCCAACCGCGGGCCGCGCGCCCTGGCCGATCTCGGTTTCCCGGACGAACGCGCCGTTGCGGACGGTCTCGGTGTCCGCGCGGTCCACGATCCAGGTGTCCCGCAGCGGCGCCAGGCCCCGGCGCACGTCGGTGACCTGACCGGCGTCGGTGTACGGACCGGAAGTGTCATACAGAATGACGCTGTCACCCGTGGACAGAACAACCTCACGCATAGGCACACGCAGGCCGTCCGCGGAACCGACCAGATAGGTCTTGCGGCTGCCCGGCAGCGGACCGGACGTGACCGGCGCGAATTCCCCGGTGGGCACGGTTTTCCCCTTGGGTACGGTTTTTTCAGTGGGCACGGTTTTCCCGGTGGACGCGGCGGCGGATACCTGCGCGGGAGTCAGGGTGGATCGGTCAACGGGTGGCACCACGGCGATGGCTCCCTACGCCGGCATTACCCGGACAGGTTCGGCGGTCGGCGGCACCCGGGTGTGACCCCAGCCGCCCTCTCAGCCTCCTTGTGGCGGAAGCTCCCGCGCTGGCATTGGATGAACTGACGCTTGATCATTAGATGAGCTGACATTGGATGAGCTGACGTTCGATGCGACGCTACGGCAGCCCGGACGCTGCCGCCACCCGATCGGCGAAACAACCGCCGATGACCGCTGAACGTGTCGCAGCGTCACACAATACGGACGTCAGGTGAGATGTATTCCGCGAACGGGTACGCACCTGGGGTCGGCATGCGCATCGCCGTCACGGCGCCAGCCACGTCGGCCGTCCTCTTCCGCCGGGAGCAAATATGATCTTGCTACCATTGCTGCTTCTCTTTCTCGGGATCTTCATCATCGGGCTTGTCCGGGACTGGCGGGATGACACGACACCCGCCGCAGGCGATGTGGGCGCTCCGCGGCCGGACACCCACATAACGACATAAGCGTACAAACGGCACGAAAAAGCAGTACACGCCATGATCACCAGTCGGACGCAATCAACTCCAGGAGGCGGTCCGCGGCGGCCCCGGCCCCACCACCACGGCGGCGGCGGCGGCGGCGACAAAATCCTGACGCAACCGCCCGGCCGCTGTGCGGAAGGAGGGTTCGCCTATCGCCCGCAACCGATGCCCGAACAGTTCGAGAGCTTCCACCGTGACCCGAAGAAACCGTCCACCGGACTCCCGTGTCACCGTTCCCAACGAGACCAGCACGTGCTCACGCCGTGCATCGAGCCATTCCCAGGGAAGGCCGGAGCCCCGACAAAAACGTGGTGCCCGGGGAAAGCGGCCGTCCGCAACAACCGGGGCACGGAACACACCAGGGTCAACTGATCGGAGAATCGCAGGTCACTGATGCGTACATCGTGTTCTGGCACGCCCTGGAGACGCTGGAAATCGGCCAAGATAAGCGACATCTCCCAAAGCTCTCACGATCACCACCCGCCAGTAGGGCAAACGTGCGGATCAGAGATTATATCGCACGTGGTGTCGGGTCGGTTGCTACCGTCCGATCATGACCCGAAAGCTGGTTCTATCAAGCGATAGTTGATCTTCATCAACCCTGCCAGAAGGGCGTTGCGTCACATCCCGTCGTTGACCCGCTCGCTTCGGTGCGCCACCATGGACGATGGGAACGCTTCACTAAATTTCTCGCAATGGAGGCCTCATGCGCGCCCGGTTCCTCGGCAAGGACCCTGACTCCCAGGTAGGCAACTCGCCCACCCTGTTCGCCACCGACCGCACCGACCGGGTGACCTACATCGCGCAGGGGTGGAAGGTTACCGACCCGCAGGCGCTCGCGGACGTGGGCGACGTGCCCGACTACGAGACCCTGATCGAGATTCCGGAAGACGTACTCAAGATGTACGCGCGCCGCTACCTGAACAAGGAGGGAGAGCACTGAGCCTGCTCATCGGAGACGAGTTCGGCCAGCTCTTCCACTCCTTCCAGTACACCGCGTTCAGGTTGGAAACCCGCGACACCTACGACGCCGACTACGAGAACGAATCGCTACGCAGGTTCCTCGCAGACGAAGATGACGAGCTGCCGTGGATGCAAGATTGGCTGAAGATGATCCGCGATGCCACCACGGAGGGCAAGCGGTTCACCCGCGTGCGGGTGGTGAGTGTGCCCCTCACTGATTACAGCAGGTTCGGTGTCTGGTGTGCGCAGTTCACCAACGGCGCGGGCGAAGACATCCGCTACCTGCCGAGAGGCAAGGCCGAAGCCGCTGAACTGCCCAGCCACGATTATTGGCTGTTCGACTCACGCAAGCTGGTACGGATGCGCTTCGACGACAACGACGCCTTCTTGGGCGGCGAGGTCATCGAAGACCCCACCGAGATCGTGAAGCACAACTACTGGCATGATGCGGCCTGGCATCACGCCGTACGACGGGATGACTTTGCCACCGAACAACATCTCGGGCAGCTCTAACGTCCACGAGGCCCGTAACGCCCTCGGCAAACGACTCCGCGAGTTGCGCTCGTCCGCTGCTCTCAGCGGCCGGCAGCTCGCGGAGTCGTTGTCGTGGCCGCCTTCCAAGGTGAGCAAACTGGAGAACGGCCGACAGACACCCAGCGACGATGACGTACGCGATTGGACGCGGGCAACCAACGCTGAGGACGAGACAGAAGCGCTCCTCGCTTCGCTGCACACCCTTGAGGTGCAGCACGCCGAGTGGCAGCGCATCCTGCGTACCGGCCTGAAGCCGCACCAACAAGACCTGACCGAGTGGGATCAGAAGACGCGCCTCTTTCGCGCGTTCGAGGCAACGGTGATTCCGGGCCTTCTCCAGACCGCCGAGTACGCGAGGGCTCGCTTCGCTGAGGGCATCCGCCGCTTGAAGCTGCCCAACGACATTAACGAGGCGGTAGCGGCCCGCATGCAGCGCCAGGAGATCCTGTACCGGCCGGACAAGCGATTTCACTTCATCCTGACCGAGGCAGCGCTTAGGTTCCGGCTGTGCCCCACAGAGGTCATGCTCGGCCAGCTCGACCGCTTGGTCTCCCTCTCTCAACTGACCAACGTGCGGCTCGGGATCATCGCCTTTGAGACGCAGTACGCCACCTCGCCGTGGCACGGCTTCTGGATGTACGACAACGAACGAGTGTTGGTCGAAACCTTCAGCGCCGCGCTCGACCTGCGACAACCACAAGAGATCGAGCTGTACGGCAACGCCTTCGAGCAGCTTGCCGCCGTCGCCAGCTACGGTCGAAGCGCTCGGGTGATCATCAGCCGTGTGATTGATGACCTTGCTCCTGAGCCCCAGGAGGATAGCGAGTAGTTTCGCAGCCACCCGGTCGATTGTAATATTTCGAGAAATAACAAGAAACTTTCTATTCACCACCTTCTTTCGTCCCTACTCTCCCGTGAGGGACGCCGGACCGCGTCCGTCCTCAAGGGATTCGGGAGTTGGCCAGGTGATGACCCGTGTTGCCCTGCTGAGCAGGGATCAGATCGACAAGCTTCCGGAGCGCGCCCGTGAAGTCGTGGAGTACCGCAAGAGCGGCCTCAGTCTGAACCACATCCAGGACTGCCCGCTGGGCTGCGCGTACTGCATCCGGCACACCTACGGCCTATGGGATCAGCGCGTACCGCGGGCGCTCATGAGCGACGCCCAGGCCGTGGAAGAGCTGGTCACTCACCGGTACTTCCAGCCGCACGTGACCCCGGTGCAGGTGTTCAACCGGGCTTCGATGTGTTGCGGCTGGACGTGAACCGTCAGCCTCCCGAGCAGTCCGCAGCGCTCATCCGTGACCGGCTGCTGGCCTTCTTCGCTCCGGCTGCGGGGTGAGCGGCGGGCATGGTCGAGACGATCACGGACGCCGACATCGGTAGCGGAGTCGAAGTGCTGCACCGGCTCGCCACCGTTGTGCTGAACGAGCACGCTAACGACCACGGCCTGTGCGTGGTGTGTGGCTGTGCTTTCCCGTGTGAGCGAGCGGTTCTCGCAGAGCACAACCCTGCGCTCACGCGCTCCTGACCGGCTGGGCTGGCGAGCGGTGACGATGCCTGCCCGCCAAGCCCAGCCACCACGCTTCCATAACGCGGGAGTTCAGCAATGAAACCCTTGATATACGGCTACATGTGCGCACCCGATGACGTGCCGGACGACGAGCTTGACCGCGTTGTTTCGGAGATGCGCCGCTTTGCGGTGGCGGAGGGTTACTGCTACGCCACGACGTTCTTCGAGTACCAGAACGGCTCGCGCGCGGCGTTCGACGAGCTGATCACTGAACTCCAGCGGGCCGAGGCGCGGCACGTGGTCGTGCCGTCCTCCGGGCATCTGTCAAGCCACCGAATCTTGCGAGGCCACCTGCTTAAGCGGTTGGCGGACGACGCCAGCGCCCGCGTGTTCACACCGGACGGCTCGTGATGGATCGGCGCGACCTGATCATGCCCACGTACCGTCGTGGTCGGGCGCATTTCCCGGTCAGCGACCGACATCCGCGATACCGGGACCGGGAAATCCACCGTCGAGTGCCTCGGGTGTTCCGCACATGTACACGACCTGCGCCACGTCCACATCGGCGGCCAGTTCACGCAGTACCGCGACGACTCCGGCATCCGGATCGATCAGGCCGACGCCCCGGCGGGCATACTGACGTCCCAGTTCGGCGGACACCATTCCCCCACCGAAATCAGCTCCGCCGGATTCGCTGCCGGACGAGCCCCACGGACCCCAGTCAAGTGAGACGACACGGCCGTGAAAACGTCTCGCCCAGGCATGGGCACAGGTGTCAAGAGCATCATTGGCCGCGGCGTAGTCGGCCTGGCCGGGGTTACCGAACACGCCGGACACGCTGCCGAACAACACCAAAAAATCAAGATCATGACGCAGTGCGTCGACAAGCGTCCGAGCGCTCTCAACCTTTGTCGTGAAAATGCGGTCGGACAGCTCCGGCGTCTTGTTCCGGACCAGTTTGTCCGCGACAGTCCCGGCGCCATGCACAACCCCGTCGATCCTGCCGCGATCGGCGTAAACCGCCGCCACTACCTGGCGCAGCGCCTCGGTGTCCCGGACGTCCACGGCGTGGTATCGAACATAGGACGCGGTCCGCGTGAGAGCCGCGACAGTGGCCCGCACCTCCCGCTCCGCCAACAACCGGGCGACCGTGGCCTCGATCTCGGCCGGTCGGCACAGGCCCGCGTCGATCAGGGTTCGGCGCAGCCGCGGTGCGTCCGGCGCGGCGGCTGTCGCCGGGTCCTCCGGTACGGCCGGCAGGACAGTTCGGCCGATCAGTTCGATCCCGCAGCCGGTGGCACGGGCGAGCGCCAGCGCCACCCTGGCGGTAATACCGCGGGCGCCGCCGGTCAGCAGCACGACCGAGTCCCGGCCGAGCGCGGGTACGCTCACGCCGGTCGAGGAGAGCTGCGCGGGCACCACCCGCGGGGCCGAGCGGATCCCGTGACGGTAGCCGACCACGACCGGGGCATCCGGTGTGAGGATCTCGGCGAGCAGGTATTCGGCGAGCTGGACGGGAGCCTCCTTGGGGTCGAGGTCCACCGCCCGGACGAGCGTCCGCGGCGCCTCCCGCGCGACTGTGCGGGCCAGCCCGGCTATCCCGACGCTCGGACCAGGTTCATCGGTCGCGGACCGGCCGAAGCTGCCGCCGCTGCCGGTCGCGATGACAAGGCGGCGGGTACCGCCCGCGACCGCGGCTTTGATCGGGCCGAACGCGGCGGGCAGGGCCGGGGGGGCGTCCCGGTCCACCGGTGACACCCACAGGACGCCGTCCGCTCCGACACCGCTCGCGAGCTGATCAGCAAGCGACCCATCAGCGGCGGAGAACATCCGCACGGTCGCGCCGTGCCGCTCCAGCATGGTTGTCAGAGCCAGCCCGATGCCCAGGCCGCCCTCGACGACGGCGAAGCGGGCGCCCGACAACGCCCCCGCCCCATGGCCGGTCCCGACCGCGGCAAGAGCTTCCGCGAGCGACGGCAGCGGCAGCGGCAGCGGAACCACGTCGACGACGAACCGCCGCAGCGATGCGGCGCCTGGCCGCTCACGTTCAGCATTCGCCAGCAGCCTGCTCGGGTCGATGTAGACGGTATCGACATCAACGCTGGAACCGGTGTTCGCCGTCGGCGGCACCTCTGTGTCAGCGGGCCCGACGGCTGTGTCAGCGGGCCCGACGGCCGGATTCGCCGCGCCAGCGTCGAGACCCGGCCGGGTGACGATCCAGTCAACGATCCCGCGGATGGTCCTGGCCCGCGCCAGCTCCTCCGGCACCGTGTCGCCGGTGGTGGCGGTGGCGCCTCCCAGCAGGCCGGCACGCGCGGTCAGCGTCCCCAGGATCTCCGCCCTTCTGATCGAATCGATACCCAGATCAGACTCAAGATCCAAATTGGGCTCCAGGATGTCCGCCGGATAGCCCGTGGCCGCGCGGATCACCTCCAGCACGAGCGCCAGGACCGCGGGCGGATCCAGCGCCGGCGTTGCCGGCAACGCCGACGGCCGCGCAGGCGCCCCCGTGCCCGCGCCTGCGCCACGGGGGCCGGACGGCCCTGGCTGGGCGGGTAGCAACGCCGGACGCCCCTGCGGGGCAACAGCGGGAGCGGCTGGTTCCCGGGCCGGCTCCACCGCATTGCGCTCTCCCGCCACGGCCGCCGTACCGAGATAGCCGAGCATGACGTCACGGTGGGCGGCGACCAGATCCCGGGTGGCGCGCAGGAACTCGATCATGGTTGCGTTCGTGGCGGCTTCCCGCGGCGCGATGTTTCCTTCCAGGTTTCCTTCCAGCGCCGCTGCCGCTGGTGTCACCACTGCCGCGGCGGGCGCTGGTGCCGCTGGTACCTCTGGCGGTACCGCCGCGGGCGATGCCATCGCCGGCACCGCCAGGGGTGGGGACAGCGGCCGGGCGGCTGGGAGCGCCGACAGGGTGGGCTCGCCGCCCGCCAGCCGTGGCGGTTCGCCGGCGGGGCGCAGCCCGCCCGGCAGACAGCGGCCGTCGGACGTCCGCACCAGGTGGCCGTCGACCAGCCAACCGGGCCGGCGTGGGCAGTTCGTGGCCGAGACCGTACGCACGTCCCGCCCGGCGAACAGC
Organism: Protofrankia sp. CiT1; assembly: GCF_917627335.1. Lineage (NCBI taxonomy): Bacteria > Bacillati > Actinomycetota > Actinomycetes > Frankiales > Frankiaceae > Protofrankia > Protofrankia sp. CiT1. The sequence continues at coordinate 26,561 of NZ_CAKJTP010000030.1, forward strand.
GGCGCCGTATCCATTGTGACACCCGCCGCGGCAAGCTCGGCGAGCGCGAGCAGAAACCGGCGCAGCCCGTGTTCACCGGGAACGTCCGTAGCGACGGCGGTGTGCGGCCGACCGGCGAGGATCTGACCGGTCAGCCCCGTGAGCACCTGCCCCGGCCCGGCCTCCACGAAGATCCGTACGCCGGCCGCGTACATCGCCTCGATCTGATCGACGAATCGGACGGGGCCCGCAACCTGCTCCGCAAGCGTCCGCCGGACCGCATCGGCGCCCCGCTCATACGGCTGCGCCGTGGTGTTTGACCAGACCGGGACCGTCGACTCACCAACCGCGACCTTGTCCAGCTCGGCGCCGAACGCGCTGACCGCGCCCGCGACCATCGGGCTGTGGAACGCGCACGCCGCCGGGATCCGCCGGGCTGTCAGCCCAGCCGCCAGCAGGCGGCGTACCGCGACATCGACCGCGTCCGCCGGACCGGAGATCACGGTCTGTTCCGGCGCGTTGCGATTGGCGATCACGACATCGGCCAGCTCCGCCCCACCGGCGGCCAGCACCTCCTGAACAGGCCCGGCGGCGGCAGCCACCGCGGCCATCGTCCCCAAATCGTCGGTCCGCGCGAAACCGCTGGCGGCATCCAGGATGGCAGCCGCCCGCGCCGCGCTGAGCAATAGAAGATCATCAATGTCGATGATGCCGGCCGCGCACAGGGCGACCAGCTCGCCGTAGCTGTGGCCGCCGAGGTGATCGGGATGGACCCCGAGCCCGGTGAGAATCTCGTTCATGGCAAGTCCCGCCATCCCGAGGACCGGTTGTGCCGTACGTGTATCGGTGATCGCCTCCTGCTGGGCAGCCGCGTCCGCACGGGTGAAGGCGGCCGGCGGGAACATCGCCTTCACCCACTTCTCACCACGTTCGAGCAGGTGCCGCAGACGCGGGAAGGCCACGAACACATCCGCCAGCATTCCGGGCCGCTGGCTGCCCTGACCGGGGAAGAGAAAGGCGACCTGCCCGCTTCGATCCGGGCCGCCGGCCGGCCCGGAGCCAGTCGGATCAGCCGTCCCGGCATTGGCATTGGCATCGGGCGCGGGCGCGGGCGCGGGCGCGGGCGCAACGAAGATCCCCGCTTTCGGGTCATGCTTGAAGGCCCGCGCACGCCGCACCAGGTCGGGCAGGTCATCGAGGGTGGCCGCGACGAACGCCACCTGAACTGTCCCACCACGCCTGCGCGCGACCGCCGCGGCCAGGTCACGCAGTTTCCAGGGCTGCCCGGCGCCATCGTTGATCATAATGAGTTCGGCGAGCTTGTCCAGGGTGCGGCCCGCCGCGATCCGGTCGGTACCGCGCACGACAAAAAGCTCCGCCGGCCATGGGTGCACACCGTGCGCGGGCTCGGGCCCACCATCGTAGGCCGACAGCACCGCATGGAAGTTCGTCCCGCCGAAACCGAACGCGGACACACCGGCATGCCGGCGCGACGCGGGCGCTGCCCACGGACGAGCCCCCGTGTCAAAGAAGAACGGGCTGCTCGCCGCGTCCCAGGAGGAATTCGGCTGGCTGAGGTTCACCGCCGGCGGACGCACACCGGTCTCCAGCGCCTTCACCGTCTTGATCAGACCGGCCAGGCCGGCGGCACACTTGGTGTGCCCGATCTGGGACTTCACCGAACCCAGGGCACAGCTTGCCGGCGCGGCGCCATGGGCGGTGAACACCTCGGCCAGGCTGGCGAGCTCCGTTCGGTCACCGACGACGCTGCCGGTCGCGTGCGCCTCGACCAGACCGACGTCAGCCGGGGAGATCCCGGCTCGGGCGTAGGCCCGTTGCATCGCCAGCACCTGGCCGGCCTTGCGCGCAGCGGTCATGCTCAGCGCCCGCCCGTCGCTCGATCCGGCCACCGCCTTGATCACAGCATGGATGCGGTCGCCGGCGCGTTCGGCGTCGGCGAGCCGTTTGAGCACGACGACAGCCACCCCCTCCCCCAGGCTGATGCCGTCGGCGGATGCGTCGAAACTGCGGGACCGGCCGGTCGGGGACAGCGCCTGGACGGAGGAGAACAGCAGGAAGTCGTGGATGCTGTTATGGGTGTCCACACCGCCGCAGAGCACGAGGTCGGAGGTGCCGGCCACCAGCTCTTTGCACGCGGCGTCGAGCGCGGCCAGCGAGGATGCGCAGGCCGCGTCCACCGTGTAGTTCACCCCGCCAAGATCAAGATGGTTGGCGATCCGGCCGGCGATGACGTTGGCGAGCAGGCCGGGGAAGGAGTTCTCGTCCAGGGTGGGCAGGTGTTCGTCGAGCGCGGGCGGGACCGGGCCGACAAAGGCCGGGTAGGCGGACCGGAAGCCGTACGCGGAGGCGAGGTCAGCGCCGGGCTCGGCGCCGAACACGACCGATGTGCGCGACCGGTCAAACGGACGGTCGCCGTACCCGGCGTCGCGCAGCGCGCGGGCAGTCACCGCGAGGGCCAGCAGCTGCCCGGGGTCGATGCTGCTCAACGCCTTCGGCGGAATACCGAAACCCAGCGCGTCGAACGGCACCGGGGACAGAAACCCACCCCACTTGGACGCCACCCGCCGTCCCGTGTCGCGCGGGCCCGCGTCCGGGTCGTAGTAGAGGTTCGGGTCCCAGCGGCTGCTGGGCACCTCGGTGACCGCGTCCAGGCCGCCGACGATGTTGGCCCAGTACTCGTCCACGTCGGCGGCACCAGGGAACACGCAGGCCATGCCGATGACGGCCACATCCAGCGGGCGGGCGGCCTCGCGGACCTGATACCGCCCGCCGGCCACGCCATGCGGCCGGCCGCCGCCGGGATGCGTATCGATGCCAAGCTCGGCGGCCCTGGCTGCCAGCGCATGGGTCGCGCCCTCGGTGACCTGGGCATGCAGGACGTCCACCGTGGTTCTCGCCGACCGCAGCGCCGCCACCTGGCCGATCATGAACATGCCCTCATGACGCTGGGCCTCGGCGTCGACGGCGACCAGCCGGTCACGTACCCGACGCGTCCCCTTGCTTGCAATCCGCAACCGACCGAGGTTGAAACGCTCCAGTTCCTCCCATACCTGTGTGCGGGTGAGTCCCCGCTGGAGCAGTTCGGCCTTGCGTTCGGCAAAGGCATGCACAAAATCCGATGGCGCGCACCGGGCCACGTGCACCGGCGAGGTCGCCAGCAGCACGGTCCGCTCGCAGTCCACCGCGGCCTGCTGGAACCCGGGCAGAATCGCCCCTGAGTCAACCGCCTCGGCGGTGAACAGATACGCGGTGCCCATCAGCACCCCGACCCGGGCACCGTGCCCGGCCAGCGGGGCCGTGGCCGCCGCGACCATGGCGGCGGACCGCTCGTCGTGCACACCGCCAGCGAACAGCACGTGCACACCCTCGAAGAACTCCGTACCGGCCTGCTGCCCGGCTTCGTTGGCCACCCGCTCGCCGTGGGCCAGCAGCCCGGCGATCTGGGCTTCCCACAGCGGGAAGCTCGCGCGCGGGCCCACGTGGCCGCCGCACTCGTGTCCCTCAAAGACGAACTTCCGGGCACCGCTGGCGAGGAACCGGGCGAGCAACGCCGGTGAGGGCACCTGCAGGAAGGTGTCGATACCGGCCGCTTCCAACGGTGCCGACTGGGCAGGCCGCCCACCCGCGATCAACGCGCACGGTGGACGGGCCGCGCTGACGGCCGCCAGCTGGGCAGCGCGGATCTCCGGCGGGGCGGACCCGAGGATTCCGACGCCCCAGGGCGCGCCATCGAGCAGCGCGGCTGTCTCCGCCAGCAAAGCGGTGACCTCGGGCCCGCTCAGCAGGGCGAGGGCGAGGAACGGCAGGCCGCCGGCATCGGCAACAGCCTTGGCGAACTCGGCCCGGTCGCTGACCCGCGTCATCGGTCCCTGCGCGACCGGGAGACGCACACCCCGGTCGGCGGCGAAGGGCGCGCCAGGAGCCAACGGGGTGAGCCGGGCGGCAGCTCCGAGATGCTCCCGGACCGCGTCCCGGACCGCCGCGACGACCCCGCCCGCGGTCACGTGCCGGTCAGCGAGCGGCGCCGCGAAGGCTCCGTCCTGGCCGATCGGCAGGAGCTGCGTGCGCAGGTCACGGGCGCCCAACAGGCCGGCGACACCGGCCTCGTCCAGATCATGACCAGTGAGCCGGGCGGCCGGCAGGTCAGGGCGGACATACACGCGATGCCCGGCGATGACCGTGGTCTCGCTGCCGTCCATAGCTCGGATGGCGGCGGCCACATCGGTCCGCGGTTCCATCTCCCGGACCAGAGCGAGCTGGACGTCAAGCACGACCCCGAACGCCCCACCGGCAACCGCGGCGGCGGCGGTGTGCGGGCCGATTCCCCCCGCGGCCCACACCGGCCGGTCCAGCTCGGCATGGAGCAGATGCTGGAGCAGCGTGAAGGTGGTGAGGTCGCCGACCCGGCCACCTGACTCACAGCCCCGGGCAATCAGACCGTCAGCGCCCTCCTCGATCGCCGCCCGCGCCTCGGCGACCGAGGTGACCTCGACCAGGACGCGACGGTGGCCGTTGGCCGCGGCGGTCATGACATCCCACCTCGCCGCCTCCCGCCCTGTCTCGGCCGGGCCAGCGCCCGGGACACGGCCGGACGGAAGGACGACGGTGTCCACCACCGGCGGCAGCTCCCCCGGCACGGTCGCGCAGCCGGCGGGAACACGTACGCCGAAGGGACCGCGGGCCCAGCGCGCCGTGTTGACGAGCGCGGTGCGCGCGGTGGCCGCGTCACGCCCGAGATCGAGGACGCCGAGAGCGCCGGCCCGGGTCACGGCGGCGGCCAGCCTCGCGTCCGGCTCGGTGAACGGAGTGATGCCAATGACAAGATCTCGTTCCCGGATCCAGGGGCTTGGAGACGTGCCGGAACTCATTGGATGATCCCTCCTGACCCTGTGCCAGCCCATCAGCGCGGCGCCGCGGGCGGAACACCGACAGCTGCGTGCGGGTGGCCACAGCGCGTTCGCGTCATGACCGGCCGCACGGGTTGGGCCGGGTGGTATGTCGCTGTCGAGACGGCGGCGGGTCGATACCGCGGTTGGCTGACGAACACGATGAATCCCGCGGACCGGGCCCGGATGGTGATCCCACAAACGGACAGAAGCGATGCCAGCGCAACCCGCCACACGAACAGGACCACCGCGGGCATGACCGTGACCGGTTCGGTCGTAACGGGACGAGCCTGCTGACGTTATAGCGACCATGGCACACTATGAAAAACAACAAACAAGCACATAGTTCACAACTAATGCCGCATGGCACGACGCCAAGCAAGTGGCAGGCAAGCAGCGGTCAAGCGGCAGCCACGAGCACGACGACAGGCGGGGGCGCGGCGACAGGCGGGGGCGCGGCGACAGCCACGTTCGGGGGCGCCAGGCGGCGGTGGGCCTCAGCGGCATGCGCCCACCGCCGACCGGCAGCGACCGGAATCCGTTTAGGCACGATCAGTCATTATGCCCGCCGGCCGCGGCGTCCTTCACAAGCCGCCGCTTGCCAGAGCCTCGCCTCAGTGGTCGGCGCTGGAAGTCCTTCGGGGGTTGTCGGATGCCAGGTGGATGCGTCGCGAGGCGGAGGAGGCCCCGGTAGCGGTGTTCTACCGGGGCCGACGACAACGAGGCGAGGCGCAGCCTGGCGCCGGCAGGCCCTGGATGAACTTCCGGCGCCGACCACTTAGCCCATGGGCCGCAGATCGCGGCTCTCGACGATCGTTCCGTCCGACACGACCAGCCGTTCGAACGAGCCCTCGGCCTCAGCGATCCAGAACGCGCCACCGAGCGTCATGGGCTCAAGATTGCGCCGCACGGTCGCCCGGAAACGGCGACGGTGGACGAGCACAACCCGCAGGGGCCCACGCCCACCCAGCAGCGAGCCCCAGGCGACGGTGAAGGGCACCGGTGGCCGGCGCCCCTCGACCGGGGTGGCGCCCTGGCGCCAGCCAAGAATCGGTGTCTGGTCCAACGGATGATCGAGAATGTCCGCGGACACGCCCGCGGACCTCAACCGCCAGTGCAGGAGTCCGACCGGCGAACCCACCAGCTCGACTTCGACGCCGGAAAGCGGCAGCTCCATCCGGTCGAGCACCTGGTCCATCGTGCCACCTCCGCGCCGCGTCCGCGGAGCCGGACGCAACCGCCGGCCCCTCACCTGTCGCGGACGACGTGCCCTCCATGATCGGGTACCGTCGCGCCGCGTCTCGGGGACTACAGTCCGCCTGCGTTCAGGCGTGTCGCATCCTCTGCTCTGGGTGAAAATTCAGCGACGGAGATTCCGAAAACAGCTTCCTGTGCGCCACGCGCGGCTACCGGACATCACAAGACTGCCGAACATCACAACAGGTGGAGTGCTCGGGCACGCTGCACGGCATCCCGCCTACGCGCCACATCGAGCTTCCGGTAGATGCTCTTCAAGTGCGTCTTGATGGTGTTCGTCGACACGAACATCTCCTTGGCGATCTCCGCCGTTGTGAGCATCGTCGGCAGATACGTCAGGACGGCCTGCTCACGACCGCTCAACGGCTCCACCGGCGGCGCCGCTGAGTCCGCCGGCACCGGCACCGCCGGCCCGGTCACGAGCGGCCTCGCCGGGGACAGCCGCGAAGCCGTCACACCACTGGTGCCGGCACCGTCACCGTCGGCAGTCATGGGTGCGGCGGGCCGAGCGGCGCCGACGGCTGGCTCCGTCCCACGATCCGGGGCTGGCCGCAGCTCAGTCCATGGCCGGGCGGCGGTGGAGCGTTGTGATCCTCCACGCCCGGGCCCGCTGCTGGACCCCGCGGGCCCGGCCTCGCCGCGGGCCAGCAGCTGGTCGACGAGTGCCCGATGAGCGGCCCCTAGCCCTGGATGCGCCCGCAGCATGGCTCTCACTTCCTCGCCCGCGTCCACGAAGGGACGAATGACGCCTTCCTCCTCAGCCAACGCCAGCGCGCGGGCCAGCGACGCGGTCGCACGCGCCACCTCCCCGGTACGGCTGGCCGCCACCGCGTCCAGCACGCAGGCAGCCGTTACGCTGCCGATACCGAAGCCGGTGTCGGCTCGTAGCAAAGGAGCCAGGACCGCCACCGCGGCGGGTGCGTCCGCGCGGGCCAGGTGCACCCGGGCCAGCGCGAGCAGCTCGCTCGGGGCAGGGCGGTGCCCGGTGATCCCACGCCGCAGGACGGCCAGTGCCGCGTCCGGGTTGCCGGCCGCTGCCAGCAACTCGCCATCGGTGGCCAGCCGGGTCCGCGCACAGATATCGGGCAGGCCGACCGGCCGGTGCGCGCCGACCAGCCGCCGGGCCATCCGGACATCACCCGTACGGGCCAGGACAGCCGCGTTGAGCAGGACGAGGAGCTCAGCGGTCACTGGCTGTGGCCACTGCTGGCAGTAGCGCTCCGCCTCACGTATGCGCCGCCCAGCCATAACAAGATCATATTTTTCCAGGAACACGAGCGCCGTCGCGAGATGCGCATCGGCGAGCCCGGTGGCCGCGGCGGGTTGAACGTCGTCGCGGCCCGTGGCCGCCGACCGGCCCCGGTCGGCGGCCACGGCCTTGCCGGCCCAGAACTCGGCCTGGCGCAGCCGCCCGCGCCAGGCATGGGCCAGCGCGAGCCCGCCCAGGCAGGACAGCTCCACATCGTGCGCACCCACCTCACGGGCAAGGCGCAGTGCCGCTCGGAAGGCCTCGGATGCGCCGTCAGGACGACCACGCCACAGCTCGGCGCGGCCGCGGGTGGCAAAAGCGACGGCACGCACGGCGGAAAGGCTGCTCCACACGTCGGGACTATGCGGATTTCCTCCCTCCGGCATGGCGATGCTCTCCGGACGCCGGCTGACGCGCAGCAGCTTGCGGGCGCAGGTGAGCATTGCCTCGGTATCCGCCCGCAGTTCGGTGCAGCGGGCGTCGAGAACGTCGAGAACGGTCGCCAGCAGACGCCTGCGGCCTATCGGCAGGCTGGCCAACCGCGTCCATGCGCTATGCACACAACGCCGCGCGGCCTCGGCGTCACCAGCGCGGACAGCACGTGCCGCGACCACCAGCGCGCACTCGGTCGACTGCTCGGCAGCTCCCACGGGAAACACGTCCACCAAGGGGCCGACCTGCGCCGCACGCGCAAGGCCACCGGAACCTGTGATCACTCCGAGGCCGCCCTCGACGAGCAGGCAGGCGGCATAACGCCAGTCCCCGGCACGGCATGCGTGGCGGACGGCAGCCGCGACGTCACGGCGTTCGGCGAACCACAGCGCGGCACGCAGATGCAGCTCCGGCTCGTCCTCACGCCCCTCTCCCGCGAGATCGGCGTGCATGGTGTCGGCAAGCAGGCGGTGGAAGCGGTACCAGGTGTCCGCCGCGTCCATACCGATCACGAACGAGTTGGTCCGGGCCAGATCCGCCAGCAGCGCCCGCCCGTCCACGACCGAGCCGCCAGGATCGCCACTGCTGGCCCCGGTGCTGGCTCCGCCCGTGGATGTCGACGCGCCGGCCCGCGGGCAGGGCTCGGCCGCGACCGTCTCGAGGAGAGGCCCGGTAAGCCGGTCCAACACGCTCGCGCGCAACAGGACCCGGCGGACCGCCCACGGATGGCGGCCGAGTACCTCCGCGCGCAGGTATTCGCCGACAGCACGCCTGGTGATCTCCTTGTAAGAGCCGTCCCGGCCGTCGACCGCCGGCTCACGGACCGCTGGCTCATGCGCCGCCGCATGGACCGCCGACAGCCGCAGGCCCGCGGCCCAGCCCTCGGTTCGTTCCAACAGCCGGTCCCGGCCCTCCTCCAGAAGATCAACACCATGGGCCTCGAACAGCGCCGCGGTCTCCCGCGCGGTGAACGCGAGATCGGTCGGACCGACCTCCACCAGCCGTCCGTCGAGACGGAGCCGGTGCAGGGCGATGATCGGATAACGCGCGCAAAGCACCAGTCGCAGCGCGGAACCCGCACAGCTGGCGAGCAGCTCAAGCCCGGCAACCGCGACCGGATCCATGATCAGATGAGCGTCATCGACGATCAGCACAGCGGCCGTGGGCAACTCGCCGAGCATGTTGGCCAGCTCCCGCCAACGCCCATCGAAGCCGCCCCCCGATGCCGGCCGTGGAATCATCGACGGTGCCGGGTCGTCACGCATCCGCCCAGCTGGCAGGATGCCGCCGCGCTCAAGCGCAGACAGCAGATGTGCCCAGAACTCAGCGCCCGCGTCGCCATCGACAGACAGCCACGCGACCGGTCCGGGAAATCGGGCGGCCGCGGCCCATGACGCCGCGAGAACCGTCTTGCCGGAACCCGCCGCGCCGCTGATCACGGTGGTGCCCTGGCGGGCCCCCCGATCGACCAGCTCCCACAGCCTGCCCCGGGGGATGTGGGCGGCCGGCAACACCGGCGGGGACGTTCGACAGAGGACGAGTGGCAGCGCTCTTCCACCGGATGCGTCCGGATGGGGGACAACGACGGCGGACGATTCCGTGTCAACCATCTCTCCACCCCTAACCATTCAGTTGCGTTAGGTAGTGGTACCGCGACAAGAAGTTACAAGCAAGGCCGGGCCAACAAGCAAGATCTTTTAATACGACCAGTAAGAGGAGCGTGGATCAGGGTGCGTGCCTCGCGAAGCGGCGCGGGGAGCCACCGGAGGTGGTGGGCGTCCACCGATGAGCCGGGGCACCCGTGCATCGGGCGGCGATGGGTGGGCAGCGATGACGCGAGGTGCGTGCCCCAGCCCCGCGACGCCGCGCCCCCGTTGCCGGTCACCCTTGGTGGTCGCCGCCGGAAGCCGGGGTTCCTGCCGGATTGGCGAAGCCGATCTGGGAGGTCCGTCGGGGTATGCCGGATGCCAGGCGGATGCGTCGCGAGGCGGCGCAGGCCCGACAGCGGTGTCCTACCGGGGCCGGCGACAACGACGCGAAGCGCCGGCTGGCATCCGGCAGGCGCCGGCAGGCCCTGGGCGAACTTCCGGCGGGGCGACCAATTAGGCGGCGCAGTCGGAGCAGACCGTCCGGCGAGCATCAGCGAGCTGGCTGCGATGGTGCACCAGGAAACAACTGGTGCAGGTGAACTCGTCAGCCTGTCTCGGCAGCACCCGCAAAGACAGCTCCTCGTCACGGACCTCGGCGTCGGGGAGATCCAGCTCGGCCTCGAGCGCATCAACGTCATCTCCGAGATCGGCGGCAGCCCCGGCGCGCTGTGCCTTCAGCGTCTCCAGGCTCTGTTCCTGGAGCTCGTCCTCCTCGACATCAGCGCCCCGCCGGGCGTCGAAGTCACGAGCCATGAAGTCTCCTTCCTCACCAGATCGGATCGGCCGCACGCTGAGGCTCCGCGTGCGACCGCTTGTCGGTACCCACTCGAGCCTGCACCCGAACAGGATCGAGTGGTCACAATACGCAACGACCCTGGTGCGAACACAACGGGTGACGTTTGTCCGCATCCATGTGATCCACATATGGCCGGCATGAGACAACGGATCTCTCCCGGCCGACGCGAACAATACGGTCCCGCACGGCGATAGGCCAGGCATCACGTGTACAGCCCGATGTCAGACCCGCCACATGGTTACCCGAAGAGGGAATACCGGACAGGCTACGGATATCGTGCGGCGACCACGGATACGCGACGGCTACAGATAGACGATTACAGCTAACGGCTACAGATAGAGGCCGGTCAGTCCGTCATCCAGCCGCTCGGCGGCCACCGCGTGGACGTCCCGTTCCCTCAGCAGGATGTAGGTCGTGCCGTGCAGCTCGACCTCGGCGCGTTCCTCGGGGTCGTAAAGCACACGGTCACCCATCTGGATGGTACGTACCGCCATGCCCACCCCGACCACATCCGCCCAGGACAACCGCTTGCCCATCTGCGCGGTGGCCGGAATGACGATCCCGGCCTTTGACCGACGGTCGGTCGAGTCCTCACGCGGGGCAACCAAGACGCGATCATGAAGAAGTCTGATCGGCAACGACCCGGCCCGCATGTCCACGCCGGCCATCCCGCCGACGCCGGTGGCACCGTTGACCCCGCCGGAAGCAACACTCACGTGCCGGACACTACCCGCCACGACAACATTGCCCTACAACAGTGGCGCGACGCCGGTCTCCGCCCCAGCTACCCGACACCTGACCGGAGTCGGCAAGAGCACTGATTCCAGCGAGAAGCACACGAAGCTCCCTGGATGAGGAATGCACCCCCAACGGGGTATAAGCTGCCGCCCATCGCCGACCTGACCGTTGTGGTCAGGCCGGCGAGTCGGTGTCGGGACCGGGCGCACCAGCGTTCGCCGGCTCCGGCAGGCAACCGAAGATCGGCACGCAGGCAACCGTGAGATGAGGCGCGACGATGGCTTTGCGAATCAGTGTGGACCTCGATGGGCTACGCTGGGCTGATCTTTTCCGGTTCGTCGACCTGGCCCGCAACGGCGGCATCGGGCCGGAGGACCAGGTAGATGTGATCACTTATGGTAGCGACCCGCTGTCGGTCAGCCTGTCCGCGCGGATCTACCCGTCAGACTCCTTCGGTCCCGGTGACCAGGAGCTCGGCAACGAGGCCGCGGGGCGCTCCAGCGCCCCGGCCGGCACGCCACCCGTGGCCACAGCATCGCCCAACGGATCGTCGTTCGGTTACGACGTGACTCCCGGCGAGCGTGGCGCGGCCGCCAACGGCGCGCACTACCCGGCGTTCGAAGCCCCCGGTGAACGCCCTGGCCCAAGCACACCAAGCCTGCCGTCGTTCGGCGGCTACGACGGGCAGGGCGACCGCGGCGGTCCACCCGCGGCGAGCGGCACCCACTACCCGGCCTTCGACGGGCAGGGCGGCGACCGTATCGGTCCCGGTGGGGCGGGCGGGCAGTTCGCCGGTTTCGAGCCGGTCTTCGACCGGCAGGGCGGCGTCAAGGAGCCTGGCGCAGGTGGTCAGGGCCAGGTCGAGAGCCCTTACATCGAGGAGTTCGCCCGCCTGCAGGAGGGCCTGATGCGCCAGGCTCGCCGCCCGGAGGAGGTCCGTCCCGAACGGGGATGAAAAAATCAGAACGGGAGCGGGAACGCCCGGCCGTACCGCCCCACGCCGAGCCGGGTACCCACGTCCGTTATATCAGCACATTCTATCAACGCACCGCATCGGGACCCACGGTGTCACAACTCATCACATCGACACACACGTCCTGATATGCGATGTGGGTGACACTCCGTTCGTGATTATGTGACAAACTACTACCAGCAGTCCTACAGTTGCCATAGCGACCGGTCGAGGGCCGTACCGGTAACACACCCCACGAAGTGATGGTGCATGCTGCCTGCGATGGAGGATCAGCGGACGGACGAGGTCGGGCGCTACCGCAACCAGTTGCGCTCGGAGCTTCACATGATCTCAAACGGACCCGTTCTCGCGGGTCCACGAATGATCAGACACATCGAATCCCTGCTGACCCTCCTCGATCTCCACCAGCCGAACGAGTTCGACCTGTGCATGAGCTGCGACCGGCTCTGGCCGTGCCCGACGATCATGATCGTCACAGGAGCCCCGGCAACCGATGGCGACGCACCTGTCGCGGAGTCCGACGGCGCCAGCAGCCAGTCCGTACCGGTTCTCCCGCCGTCCCCACCCGTTCCCGCCCCGCACGCGCATCCCAGCGGGCCGCTGCCGACAACGTCACGGCCGGGTGGGCACTCCTCCTCGCCCACAGCCGCGCAGGGTCCCAGCACGGGCGCCTACCCGGTCTCCGCGACCGCGGGCAATCCGACGGGATGGATCCCGTCCTCGGCCGCGTCGCTGTCCACCGGCGCGCATCGCATCCCGGCTCCACCAGCGCCCCAGGCAGGAACGCCCGCACCACCAGCAGCCGAGCGGTTCCCAGCGGCACAGCCACCCCCGCAGCCGCCGCTTCCGCCACAGTCACCAGC